>NC_012881.1:2967500-3267500 GCF_000023445.1 Maridesulfovibrio salexigens DSM 2638
AGTTGGCACATGCAACTTCCAAGGCTATGCGCGCTATCGGCTCAAAAAAAATACCAAATGAACAATCTCTCCATGACGCTTTGGTTGCTTCCCAAAAACGCCTTGAAGCTCTGCGCAATGAAGGGGCAACCCGCAGATTCTACTTACAAAAAATGATTCAATTCTTTGCCTTCTACCATAGCGCTCAATTCATTTGCGAAGACCTGCTCCGCTACACAAGGGAAAGAAAAAAAATCAACGCCCAAAAAGATAAAACTAATAAACACCAGCAAGACTAAGTAGTAATTTATCTGCTTCCGGCTTGTCATACTTATGAGTCAGAAGCAGATCACTTACGCTGACTTTCTTTCCGTAATATCTCTTATTGAAGTCATTACTGACCATGAATGCTCCTGTTCGGGCGGTCATGCCACCATACGCTCCGGCCTGATCAACCAGTAGAACGATATTTCCTTCGACATCAAAAGTTCCGCGATTGCTGCGGTCGGCAGTATGCCCCACAGCCATATCCACGCCCAAAGAAAGGTCGATTTTACCGCCAAGAGCATCATCAAGGGCCTGATCATCCATAAGAAATACCAGCAGTGTTTTACCTTCAACCCCACCCTGCAAGCCGACATCAATCCCGGCCATATTAAAAAAAGCAGGACCGTTCCAAAACCCGGTATCATCCTTCGCACAAAGGACTCCCGGCCCTACTTCCGCTCCCACCAAGAATGCGGCCTTGTACACATCCGGAAAGATGAACACTGCCCGTGACTCTTCAAGCAAATAATCAATATACGGCCAATTCTCTTTGGATCTCATTTGATTAAGAGCGCAAGCCGATGAATCGACAATACGCTGCATTGTTGTTGATGAATTGCTGATGCAGGGATTACCGACAAATTGTTTCACCGGAGTACATGAACTTAATATTATGATTGTGAGTCCCAACAGGACTGCTGTTATATTCTTGTGCATGCTGTAAACTAACCTGAGATGATTCAAATCAGCAACTGACATCGAGTCCAAATTTCTCTTCTTTTCAAGAAAATTGTCGAATGATAAAAAATGTCATGTCAAAGCATGCAAAACTTGTTTAGTAAATATTAACAAAACACATTCAAGGAAGAATAAATGTCTACCATATTGAAACCGTACAATGAAAGAATGATGGAGGTTCTGCTCTACATCCAGCGCAATCTGGACGGAGACTTATCCCCGGAAACACTGGCTGAACTGGCTTGTTTTTCCGTTGCTCACTTTCATCGAATTTTCAAAGGCATGGTAGGTGAAAGCTTAAAGGAGCATGTCCGTAGATTACGTTTGGAACGTGCTTCATACCGGCTTTGCTATTCAAATACCACAGTCATGGAGATTGCCCTTGATGCCGGTTTTGAATCTCCTGAAACATTCAGCAGGGCATTCAAAAAAAGATTTCTGGTTTCGCCCAGCGATTTCAGGAACAACTCAAGAACCATGCTTGCGCTAGGAGGAGACGGAAAAATTCATTACCGTCCAGACCCAAACATTGAGAGCTTCGAGTTGGATTCCACACCGCATTCCTGCGAAGTTGAAATACGTACACGAGATGAAATTCAGGTAGTATTTATCCGCCATGTGGGTCCGTATCCTAAGGTAACTAAAGCATGGGAAAAACTTTGTGGATGGGGTTTTGGAAAAGGTCTGTTTTCCGAAAAGACAGAATTTCTGGGACTCTCTTACGATGACCCGGACATTACCCCGGAAGGTAAAATCCGTTACGATGCTTGCTTTACTGTCAATGAGGAAGTTGAAACTCCTCCGGAAATGGGGCTTCAGGTTATCCCCGGCGGAAAGTATGCGGTTACTACTCACTACGGACCTTACGAAAAAATGCACGGCATATACCGTGAACTTTACGGTAAATGGTTACCCAGTAGCGGCTACCAACTGAAAAACACCATTCCGTCATTTGAAAAGTACATAAAAGTTCCACCGGATGTTCCGCCTGAGGAAGCGGTTACGGAGATCTGGCTGGCAGTTTATTAATAATTAAAACAAGGAGCGCTAAAAATGGACGTACAAATCTGGACCCTTGATCCTGCTAAAATGGCTTATGCCGAACATGTTGGACCTTATGAAGAGGTAGGAAAAGCATGGGAAAAACTTTGCGCATGGGCTGGCCCTAACGGTCATTTCAATGAGAAGACCAGATTCTATGGAGTTTACCACGATGATCCGGGGCAGGTTCCTGCTGCAGAATTGCGCTCCGAAGCCTGCATTACTTTGGAAAACGAAGTGGAGGTTCCTGCCGGAATCAAACTTAAAAATTTTTCTGGCGGCAAATATGCAGTTACTGCACACCTTGGACCATACGAAAAACTCAAGGATTCCTGGACCGAATTCTACGAGAAATGGCTTCCCCAAAGCGGTGAAACCCACGCGGAGGCCCCCTGCTACGAGCAGTATATGAACGATCCCAACAACACAAAACCCGAGCATCTTGTTACCATTTTGCTCATGCCTTTGAAGTAGCATACACGTAAAAAAGCCCCGCTTCCGTACAAACGGTTGCGGGGCGTTATCTTTATAGGGCTGAATTAATATCCGACAATCATGACTTTATTTTCCAGCATCATAGGAATCCAGAGCCTTTTCTCTTTCCGATCCAGATAAAAATCAGCAGGACCACCAAGTTTTTCTCCAAGATCAAGCGTGACACTCTCCCCTGTTTCTACATCCTGCTTTATCAAAATACCTTCTTTTTTAAAGTCTACCCAGTCGGAAAAGACTATATTTCCCTCATGGTAAACCATTCCATCATAGAATCCATTTCGTGAACTGACTTTTTCAAAATAGAACTTGCCCTCATCAATATGCCCTTTACCAACAATTCCATTAGGCTGGTGGTCTTTTCCGAATGAGCAAAGATAAACTGTTCCGGTCTTGGATTCGTAAGAAAGCCCATTAGGACCGAAAAGATCGGAATCACATTCAAGCTTGATAAAATCGGAATTCGTAGAAGTATTTAAAAGATAGAGATTTCCGGTGTCCATAGCGGAAACAAGCAGCCTATCTTCGCCAATAGCAACAAGCCCGTTCAGAAATGAAGTACCTTCGCCGGAAAAATCAACATCTGCCACTTGTTTTCCATCTGCCACAGAATAACCTTTGACCCGGTCAATATCAGCTACATAAAGAATATCGTTAAGTACGACCATTCCCTTGGGTGCGTTCAGCCCCTTAATAAACTTTCGCTCAATAACTTTTCCTTCATCAGAAAGTCGGGAGATATATCCATCTCCATCTTTATCCATTGGTTTAAGCTCTTCCCCCACATTGGAAACATAGAAATAATGACCGTCAGAGGTCACACTTTCTGGGGATGAAAATCCGGTAACAATGGCTTTTTTTGTTGAGCAGGCAGCAAGCTGCAAGACCAGAAAAATACAAATTGCGACAATTGAATATTTACGCATAAACTTTCTCCTTGTTCTGTTTGAAGAAAAGCTAGCGTAAAGATTGTTCCATTACTTGCGTTTAAAGATCAGATTTTGCTGAATTCAGTTCAGCACGATATTCTCTGGGAGTGACTCCGTAATTCTTACGAAATAGAGTGCTGAAGTGGGACAAGCTTTCGTAGCCGGATTCATAGGAAATTTCTGTAATACTCTTGGCTGAATTCCGCAGAAGCTGCTCAGCCCAAGACATGCGGCGTTCACGAATCCAACGCGCGGGGGTGGTGTTAAACGTTTTTTTAAATTCACGTTTAAAGGAGGAAAGGCTTCGTCCAGATAATTCCGCCACAGTTTCAAGGCTGATATTTTTGTTAAAATACCGCTCCATGACTGCGGAGAGATCTCCCCTGCTACTGTTTCTACAAGCTACCAAGAAGCTGACAAACTCATCATTTCCTGATGCGGTATATATATAATGTAGCAGCTCGTTAACTTTCAGCCGCAGAAAATCATCATTTTTACCAAGCGGGGAATCAAATAACGAAAGCATGGAAGAGAGATAAATACTGACTTGCTCCGTAACCTTAATGCGAAAAGCAGATCGATCAGTAGAAGCTATTTGATTTTTTTCTGCGGAGAGCTGATCCACAAAATTACCAAGTATAGCGTCATCAAAGAAGAAAAGAACGGTGTCAAATGTCCCGCCATCTTCCGGAATCATCTCAGACATAAGATGACATCCCTTACGGCAGAAAAATGCTTCCCCCTTACGAATCACCATATCGCCATCAGCAGAATGAATATACTTAGTACCCTCAAGAACAAAGACGAGGGAGTGTTGCGACACACAAACTTCGTGGCGGATTTTTGATTTTCTGCTTTGGAATTGCACAAAGGTAATTCCATCGACAGTGATATCTGCGAATTGAGGTGAGTTATGAATGAAACGCGGGATTGTAAGCATTAGAAAAAGAAAGGGCCGTACAAGACGGCCCTTTATAATTTAATAATTAGAATTCAAGATTCTTGGGAGTTCTGGGGAACGGGATAACGTCGCGGATATTGGTCACGCCGGTGAGCAACATCAGCATACGTTCGAAGCCCATACCGAATCCGGCATGAGGTGCGGAGCCGAAACGGCGGGAATCGAGATACCACCAGTAATCTTCGGACTCCATTCCGGTTTCAGCAATTCTGCTTTCCAGAACATCAAGTCTTTCTTCACGCTGCGATCCGCCTACCAGTTCACCAATTCTGGGAACAAGCAGGTCCATGGCGGCAACGGTTTTACCATCGTCATTCATGCGCATGTAGAACGGCTTGATTTCTTTAGGGTAATCATAAACAATGACCGGCTTTTTGAAGTGCTTCTCTGTGAGATATCTTTCGTGCTCGGTCTGCAAATCCTGACCGTACTCAGGGTAATATTCAAATTTCTTAGCTTTCTTGCAACGCTGCAGCAAATTCACTGCGTCTTCGTAACGGATACGTTCAAAGTCGTTATCAAGAGTGTTGCGCAAGGTATCCATGAGAGTTTTGTCCACAAATTTTGCGAACAATTCGATATCGTCAGCACACTTTTCAAGAACATGGTTGATCAAATACTTAACCATTTCTTCACCGAGATCCATATTATCATTAAGATCGGCGAAAGCTACTTCAGGTTCAACCATCCAAAATTCAGCAGCATGGCGCGGGGTGTTGGATTTTTCTGCACGGAAAGTAGGACCGAAAGTGTAAACCTGTCCAAGGGAAAGAGCATACATTTCAGCATCGAGCTGACCGGAAACAGTCAGGTGTGATTCCTTGCCGAAGAAATCATTAGCTGCCTGATCTTCCTTTTTCATGCTAGAAAGAGCTGCATGGTCGAGGGAGGTAACCCGGAACATTTCCCCTGCACCTTCACAGTCGGAGCCGGTAATGATCGGGGTATGTACGTAAAAGAACCCTTTATCGCGGAAATATTTATGAATCGCGTATGAAAGTTCGGAGCGAATGCGGAACATAGCGCCGAATTTATTTGTGCGGGGGCGCAGATGAGCAATGGTTCTCAAGAACTCATCAGAATGACGTTTCTTCTGGAGCGGAAAAGTTTCGGGATCTGCAAAGCCGAGCATTTCAATAGACTTACCGCGAACTTCCCATTTCTGCCCCTTACCCGGAGATTCGACCAATTCACCAAGAACACTGACTGATGCCCCGGTAGAAATTTTTTCAAGTTCGGCCTCGATTTCGGGGGTATGGTCGATAATTACCTGCACATTCTTCAAGCAGGAACCGTCGTTAACCTCCAAGAATGAAAAGCCCTTATTGTCACGCTTGGTGCGGACCCAGCCTTTTACCAGGATTTCTGATGCAGCATTTTCCGCATTCAAGATATCTTTAACGCATGTTCTTCTCATAAATTGTCTCCAATCACTCGGTTTTGCGCCGATAATTGCGCTTCGCGTAAGATGTAGCTTCTAGACGTGTAAATTTCAACTAACTTGTGCATCATTAATATATAGATATTTTGAGCCAATATTTTTTTTAAAACTTTTTTCATTTTTTGCTTGCATTTCATAATAGGAATCGTTACTAATTGTTTCAACGAAACGGAACAAAGATTTTTAACAATAAATTCACACCCAAATTGAAACACAAGGAGAATTCCAATGAGCAAGACACTTGAAAACCTCAAAGCAGCATTTGCAGGCGAATCCCAGGCTAACCGTAAATACCTCGCTTTCGCAGAAAAAGCAGAAGCAGAAGGCAAACCCGGTGTAGCTAAACTTTTCCGTGCAGCTGCTGCCGCTGAAACCATTCACGCTCACGCACATCTTCGTCTTATGAAAGGCATCGGTACTACTGAAGAAAACCTCAAGCAGGCAATCGAAGGCGAAAGCTACGAATTCGAATCCATGTACCCCGAAATGATGGAAGATGCGAAAAATGAAGGTGAAAACGCAGTACTCCGCTACTTCGGTTTCGCTAACGAAGCAGAAAAAATCCACGCAAACCTCTACACTGAAGCTCTCAATGCAGAAGGTGATGTTTTCGCAGAAGCAGAATTCTACATCTGTTCCGTGTGTGGTCACACCCAGAACGGTGAAGCCACCGAAAAATGTCCCATCTGTGGAGCAGCTCCCAAAGCATACCACAAAGTGGACTAAATCCACCTCCATATTTTGGATGAATATCAGCCCCGCCTGTACTAGTACAGGCGGGGCTTTTTCGTTCATTGTGATATGAAGACCTAGACTAATTCCATTGAATACCTATCTGTAATGCTGACACTGAAAACAGCCAAAACCGGACGGTTGCGCATCCGGGATTACTGCGCTATCTTCGCCTGTTCAAAATAGACTGCAAAGGGGATTTCAATGGGATTCTTTTCGAAAGTAAAAAAATTGTGGAGTAGCCCGGAAGACAGGGCTGAACAAGCACTTAAAGATTATCTCGGCGATGATTATGAGCCGGAAGAAAAAGTAGAAGAACCGGAAGTAGAAGCTGAGCCGGACCAAGCACTCGAACCGGAACCTGCACCGGAACCCGAGCCTGTTGTTGAAACTGAGCCGGAAGTTGCGAAAGAAGTTGAACCCGAGCAGGACACAGCCGAAGAAGCGCCTGTAGTAGAAGACCAGCCGGAAGAAATCGAAGATAAGACTGAAGCCCCGGTAGAAGAACCAGCTATCGAAGAGCCTGCCACTGAGCCAGAGGTTGTGGCAGAGCCTGAAATTTCATTTGAAGAACCTGCTCCAGAGCCGGAAATTGTTGAAGAAACTCCTGAATACGATCCTGAGCCGGAAGCAGTCAAGGAAACTCCTGTCGCCGAGCCGGAACCGGAAGAACTTCCTGTTACTGAGCCCGAAGCGGTTGAGGAAACTCCTGTAATTGAAACTGAACCGGAGCCAGTAGAAGAGCCTGCTGTTGAGCCGGAAGTAGAAGAAACTCCCGCAGAAGAACCGGAACCGGAAAAGAAATCCAAATTTTCATTCCTTTTTGGAAACAAAAAATCTGAAGAGGAAACAAAAGAAGAGGCACCGGTTGCAGAAGTTGCTAAGCCGGTAACTTCTCAGGAACCTGTAGCAGCTGAAGCTGAAGAAGCACCTGCTGCCGAAAAAGCTCCAGAGCCTATAGTTGAAAAACCAGCCGGACCAACCATACTTGAGCCGGTCATGACTGCTGAAGCACAGCCCGCAGAAGATAAGCCGCAGTGGCAGATTGACCTGACCAAAGCACTGCAACAGGCAGAACCGCGCCTTTCCGTATGGTTAGGTCTGATTCTCGAAGACATTGAAGAGGCTGGAGATGATCTCTGGGATCGCCTCTCCTTCCTGCTCAGCGCTCTTGAAGCTCCCAAAGATGAAGCCGAAGATTTCATTTCCCGCTTCAAAGACTGGCTCGAAGACATGGACTACGAGTATGTGGAAGATTTCCGCTCAGAACTCCAGTACCGTCTGGCCCTCGCCCTTGAACTTGAGGATGAGGAAGATGAGCGCAGCCGCTTGTTCATCAAGCTTTCCGAAGGTCTGAACAAGACCCGCGAGCAGATCACCAAGCGCATCGACTCCATGCTCTCCAGTCACACCGCCTTTGATGATGATTTCTGGGAGGAATTCGAAGAAATCCTGATCATGGCTGATGTTGGATATGACGCATCTATGGAGCTTGTAGAACGCATGAAAGAGCGTATCCGCAAGGCTGGAGAAACCAACCCTGAAAATTTCAAAGACCTGCTGCGCGAAGAGCTGGATGAAATATTCAAGGTTCCCAAACGCATTAAAGCTTTCAACCCGCCGGAAGTTGTCATGATGATCGGCGTTAACGGTGTAGGTAAAACCACCACTATAGCTAAGCTGGCCCACCGCGCCCAGATGCAGGGCCGCAAAGTCCTCATCGTTGCCGGTGATACTTTCCGCGCCGCAGCGATCGGCCAGCTGGAAGTATGGGCCCGTCGTGTCGGTGCCGGATTCTATGCCAAGGCAGAAGGTTCCGACCCCGCAGCGGTTGCTTATGAAGCCATCGATTACGCTGTAAAGAACGGCTACGACCTCATGCTCCTCGATACTGCCGGACGTCTGCACAACAAGGCAAACCTCATGGAAGAACTGCATAAAATCCGCAGGGTCCTCGGCAAGAAGCATGATGAAGCGCCGCACCGCAGTGTACTGGTCATCGATGCCACCACCGGACAGAACGCCCTTTCCCAGACCAAGATATTCAATGAGGAAATCGGCGTTGATGAACTGATTCTGACCAAACTGGACGGCACAGCCAAAGGCGGCGTCATGATCGCCGTGACCATGCAGCACAAAATCCCCATCACCCACATCGGTCTGGGTGAAAAAATGGAAGATCTCAGGCCGTTTAACGGCGAAGACTTTGCCAAGGCATTGTTGCTGTCGTAGGAATTAAAAGAATATAAAAATAAAAATCCCGTCCGGCTTGTTGAGCTGGACGGGATTTTTATTTGAATCTATTTCTTTCTACGCAGCTTACTGCTGAGCATCTGACTATTTCCAACCAGTCTCACAAACCGCCTCAAACCCCGGCAAGACAATCTTACGATGATGCAGATACATCCTGTCCGCACTATCCTCGCGACCATAAATAGGATCGCCCACTATGGGGAATCCCGCATGGGCGAGATGAGCCCTGATCTGGTGGCGGGCACCTTTGGCTATACGAACTTCTAGAAGCGAAGTTCCATCATCATATCTTTCAACTACCTCCGCACTGGACCAACGTTCTTCCGGAGCCTGATCATCAAGCACTTTGGTGCGTTTACGGTCGGCAGTATCAAGACTGTTCTTTACAACAAAAGGTCCTTCAGGAATGCCGTGCACTTTGGCGTGGTAAACTTTATCCACTGTGCCGGAATCCTCACATTCACGAAATTCATTTTCCCGCTCTACTCCGAAAGCAATCAACAACATCCCTGAAGTAAGAAAATCCAAACGATTAGCAAGAATAGGCTCTTTACCGGGAAAAATACCGGAGAGACATTCTTCAACAGAAGACTCCGCACTTCCGGCAATTGCTGCTGAATGTAACCCTTCGGGTTTATACACGGTCCCGAATCCTTCCCCCTGTTTAACCACCTTCACCTGCGATAAAATCTCAACAGCACAGGAGCGATCCTCAGCTTCCAGCAGCACAACTTCCGCACCGGGAAACATCTTTAATCCTGAACGGCAACTGCGGCCATTGACCATCACAAGACCGTTCTCTATCAACCGCCTGCGTTCACGCAATCCGCTGTCGGGCAGCAGCTTGAGCAAAAATTTATCCAAACGCAGACCGTCATCGCTATCACCAGCTATAATTCTGTCAATTTCATTCAATTGTTTATCTTCCGTTTCTGGTAGCTGATTACCGTTCCAATTCATTGAACGGGGTTTACGCTGCAAGGGAAACAGCATACAACTCACTAAGCACAATGGAATTTGTTCAAGTGGCCGTTATTAAAGCAAGTACACACTTTTTAGCTGCCAAATGACCTTCATCAACCTTTTCCCAAGATAGCAGGTTTTGCCGTGAATATTAAAGGATGTATTTTCGTCATCTGTGCCGCGATCATGTGGGGGCTGATCGGTCCCATCTCCAAATTCCCAATTGAACAGGGAGTAGCACCGCTTGAGAACGCCTTCTGGCGGGCTGTTTTCGCATGGATGCTCTTTGCTGTCCACGCCTGCCGCATCCGGGCTATCAAAATAGATATCAAAGACCTGCCACAAATCATCGGATTCGGTTTCGTAGGAGTAACCATATTTTACGGTTCCTACCAGCTGGCGGTGCAAGACGTGGGCGCGGCTCTGGCTTCGGTACTGCTCTACACTGCCCCGGCATGGGTAGCCTTCATGTCTTGGCTGTTGCTGGGCGAAAGAATGACTCCTATCAAAATATCAGCCATGCTGATCACCATTTTCGGGGTTACCTGCGTATCTCTCGGGCCTCATATTTTCGGGACTGGAACCGAAATGTCCTTCACTTGGCCGGGTATCATTTTCGGACTCACTTCCGGATTCACATACGCGCTCTACTACATATACGGAAAAACCATCTTTGCCCGCTACACCACGCCGACAATATTTTTATACGCCCTGCCCATCGGTGCACTTTGCCTGTTGCCATTCTTTGAGTTCACCCCGAAAACCGGGACTTCATGGATGAGTATCATCGCGCTGGCCTTGATTTGTACTTACGGAGCATATTCTATCTACTATGCCGGACTTAAATGGCTGGAACCAACCGCAGCCTCGGTTATCGCCACCATAGAACCGGTAATCGCCGCAGTGCTGGCATGGCTTTGGTGGAACGAAAGTTTCGACTGGACCGGATACATCGGCAGTGCTTTGATTATTTCTGCTGTGCTTATGATTGTCATGGAAAATAAAATTATTGAATTATTCTCGAGAAAAAGAAGCGAAGCCTATTAAAAGGTTTTGGGATTCTTAAACCCTTTTGCAAAAGGGTTTAAGCCGTCGGAGACAAAACAAATGCTAAAACAAGTTAAGGCTTCTGCCGGTTCCGGTAAGACATATGAACTTACCGGACGTTTTTTATCTCTCTTAGCCGGAGCACAGGAAGAAGATTCCGTCCCGGTCTGTAAAAGCTCACAGGGTAAAGGTTACTGCTGGCCTGAAATCATGGCTGTAACCTTCACCAACAAAGCTGCGGCAGAGATGAAGGAACGTGTGATTCGTTCCCTAAAAAACCGCGCTCTGGACATCGAAGGCGACGGTCTGGGAGCGGACTGGAAACCACTGGACGCCAAGAAACAACTCATCCCTATCCTGCAACGCTACAATCGCCTTAATATCCGCACTATTGATAGTTTGCTTAATCTGCTGGTGCGTATATTCGCCCTTGAATTGGGACTTAGCCCGGAATTTGAACTGCTCTTTGAGCCGCAGGCCTTATTCGAGCCGAACTTCAACAAATTTCTGGCCCAATGCGAAGAAGGCGACCTGCTGCGAAAGGAACTGCTGGACGATGCTGTAGACAGCCTCGTGCTCAAGGAAGAAAAGCAAGGATTCTGGCTGGCCGAACAAATGCGCATGCGCCTCCTTTCCATCCTGACTCACGTTATCGACCATCCGGCGGAAAGACTCACTGATCAGGAAGAGATCGCCGGACTACTGCAAATTGAATTTGATGCATTCCAGAAGGCTGTACGCGATTTATCAACACTCATTGATGCAGATAAGCTTGCGGCCTCGGCGCACCTGAAAAAATATCTGGAGCATGCCGCAAAAATAGACTTCATGGACCTGCCCAAGGAATCGACAATGGTTGCCAAGGACAGCTTTGAAGATTGCGTTAATAAAAAATCCAAAGGCGACATCGGTTCCTACCATGAGAAAGTATACGCTGATTTAAAACAAGCCCATGAGATATACCGCGACAAGGCGACTATCCTGCGCGGTGCATATGCACTGGCCCCGTTCGTACGCATTGTAGAGGAAATCCGGGCTGATATTATCGAATACCAGACTCGCAACGGCATGCTGCTCAGTGCGGACCTGCCTAAAGTTGCAAGCTTCGTACTCCAAGGCGGAAGCGCATTGCCTGATGCATTCTGCCGCATGGGATCGCGCTTGCACCATCTGCTTGTTGACGAATTTCAGGACACCAGCCTTGCTCAATGGAACGCCATGATTCCGCTGGCTATCGAATGCCTCTCCAAACGGGGCAGCCTCTTTTACGTTGGTGATGTAAAGCAGGCCATTTACAGCTGGCGCGGAGGACGTTCCGAGCTATTCGATGAAGTGGGGCAGGACCCGGAACTGAGCGGGCTTTCCGAGTTCACCCCGGCAAATCTCGATTACAACTGGCGCAGCCTTGAACATGTCATCGGCTTCAACAATGAATTCTTTGATGCGCTGGCGGATTATGATCTGGCAATGGACCTTGCGGAAAGGCTCTATCCCAACGGCCCGGAAGAACAGCAGATCGAACTTGCCCAGCGGATTTCCCATTCATTTGATAAAGCTTCCCAGCAACTGCCGCCGAATCAGGATCGCATAGGTGGATACGTGCGCCTCCAACGGGTTTTCGCTTCCAGCTCACAGGAGATTGTGGATGAAACACGCCGCAACTTCGACCTACTCATGGAAGAACTGATTCCCCGCCGCGAATACCGGGATATCTGCGTACTGGTCCGCTCCAACGGTCATGCACAGTTGGTCTGCGACTGGCTGGTGGAAAAATCCATTCCGGTAATCACCGAGAACAGCCTCCAACTGGACCGCCACCCCATTGTGCGCCAGATGGTTTCCCTGCTCAAATTCCTTGATTACCCGCAGGACGACCTTGCATTTCTGGAATTCATCTGCGGACAGGAAATCTTCGGTCATATTTCAGATATCGAGCACGATGACCTTTTCAAATGGCTCGCCGAACGAGACAAAGGCCCGCTGCACCGCCGCTTTTCCGAGCAATATCCTGATTTCTGGAACACGCAAATTTCACCCTTCCTGCGCAAATCAGGGCTGATGACACCTTACGACCTTGCCAGCGAAATGGTCAGCCGCTTCAAACTCGTTGAAACCTATCCTCAGGATGAATTATACATCCGCCGTTTCCTTGAGGTGGTTCATCTTGCCGAAGAAAAACGCGGCACATCTCTGGCAGCTTTCCTTGATTTCTGGGAACTTTCTTCAGCCGAAGAAAAAGTGCCCCTGCCGGAGTCGGTCAACGCAGTACGCATCATGACCATCCATAAATCCAAGGGATTGGAATTCCCGGTTATCGTAGTGCCTTTCCATAACTGGTCCGTATCCGGACCGGACACATCTCTGGCTGATATTGAAATCGACGGACAAACCATGCTCACCCCCATGAGCAGCAGCTTGGGCGATATCTACTACGAAAACCGGACTCGCATGTTCAGTGAACAGCTCAACCTGCTCTATGTGGCATGGACCCGCGCCGGTCAGGAATTGTACGGCTTTCTGCCCTCGGAAAAAACTCGCGGGGTAAGTCCTGCATTGGCGGCTATTGAATTAATCCTTGAGGGCAAATTCAACGATCTCGGTATGCTTGAATATGGAATTACGCCTGAAGATACTCAGGTACTTCCCACCACGAATAAACCGGAATATTCCTCTGAAGAGCCATGCGACGATTTCTGTGAAACTGATCCAGATGGACTACTTGAACCGGAACTCATGGGCTGGCTGCCGAGGCTACGCGTCTATCGCCACAACCTCGAGGATTATTCCTATGATGCCCGAATGCGCGGGGAACTGGCCCACAACGCCATGGAAAACCTGATTCTCACCGGAAATGACGAGGCCGATTGCCGCCGCAGCGCTGAAGCCGCCTTTGCCAAGTTTCCGGCAGTTACCGAGGAAGAAAACGTGCTGGTCCCGGAAGTAACTGACATGGCTCTCTGGGCCTTATCGGTCCCGGATATCCGCGCTGCAATAGAACGCGGCAGACCGGAAGTAGCCATTATGGATGCGCAAGGCGAAACCCATCGCGCTGACCTCCTGCTACTCGATGATAAACGGGCCTTGGTAGTGGAATACAAAACAGGACAGCCCTCCCCGGAAAACGAGAAGCAGGTCAAAAGATATTTGAAACTGCTACGAGATATGTACGGTAACGAGAAGGAGTTGCGCGGTCTTCTCGTTTACTTGGATGGAAAATTTACACGGGAAGTTAATATTTAGTCATGAATAATAAACCTATCCAGATCATATCGTGGAAAGAAGATTTCATTGAGAATCTTGCCACAACTATAATTAATGATTCAGACGGCGACCTGAGCAAAGTTACGGTCATCGTTCCGCACCATCGTCCGGCCCGATATCTTAAGAAAGCTCTCGCGGCATCGGAACAATTGCCCAAGCCATGTATTCTACCTGAGATTTATTCATTTTCAGACTTTGTGTCTTCGCTGATCCCCAAACTTACTGCCGAATTTCCACGCAAGATAGGTAAACTGGATCAGGTCGGACTGCTCTTCAACATCATTGAAAAACTGCGCAACGAATCCACAGGCATGCTTGCAAAAATGCCTACGGATTTACAATTGTTCTTCCCGTGGGGCACCAGACTGGCATCCCTGCTGGAGGATCTACTTCGTCAGGATATCAAACCGCGCAACTTGACCATGCTGCAAGGCGAAGTGCTGGAATGGGCAGCCGCACTGCTGGAAGAGTTGGAAATAATTTTCGTGCGCTACATGGAAGAACTGGAAAAGCGCGGCTGGACCACTTCGGGACTGGAAAACCGTACGCTCGTAGAGAATTTCAACGGACTTGATGACATCCTTAAAGACCGTCAGCTTTACCTTGCCGGATTCTACGGGGTCAGCGGTGTGGAAGACATGTTCTTCCGATATCTCTGGGACAATCTGGGATTGCAGGTCATCTGGCATAGTGATCCCGGGCTTGCCGCAGGTCGCAAAGGCCACTTTGCAGTGCGTGAACATCGACTTTGGCTACAGAACTGGAAAGCTGAAGCAGTATCAGATCATTCTGCAAATGGAAGCTGCCAACTACCGGAACTGAAATTCTTCGAAGGCTTCGACCGTCACTCCCAGCTTTCTGCCATGCGTGAGGAACTCTGCTCGCAAAAGGTAGAAGGATGCGCCGTGGTCCTGCCGGACACGTCTTTGCTCCTGCCCGTAATGCATCATTTGCCTGAACAGGACATCAACATCAGTATGGGCTATCCACTGGAGCGCTCCGCTCTGAACGGACTGGTGGAAGCCGTCCTCAAATTGCAGGAGAACCGCAACGGGCGAACCTTTTACTGGAAAGACATTCTGGCCTTGATCCGCCACCCGTACTTGAAAATGCTGGAAGTAAACGGCGATCAGCCTCTGCGAACCATCTTCCACCAATGGGAAAATGCACTGCGTCATGGCGCACCCTACGCTGATGTGACCGATTTCGTTCCGGTGTACAGTGACGATAACGGCAATCTCGTCGATAACCCGGAAACCACAGAAGAACTGCGTTCCGAAGCAGTGCAGATCTGCATTGACGGATTTAAGGATATCGAGACCCTTTCCGAACTGGCAGACAGTCTGCAAGCCATGTCTGAAATGCTCCGCCAGCGCGGTGGCACCCTTTGGAATCGTTATCTTCTGGACTCCGAATGTTTGTTCCGATTGATGAATGAAGTTATTCCCGAACTGCGCGAAAGCTCCATCAGTAATGAAATCTTCGGACAGTCACTCTGCTTTTCCATTTTCAGGCAGCTACTGTCATCGCAACGCGTATCCTTTGAACCGGACCCCATCTCCGGCATGCAGGTGCTTGGTATGCTTGAAAGCCGTCTGCTCAACTTCAAGCGTACTTTCATCCTTGATACCGTAGATGAGAAGCTTCCCGGCACCGATCCTTACGATCCCCTGCTCCCCGACCAATTGCGCCATCTACTGGACCTGCCCGATTCTAGGGAAAGGGAATCTGTCGCGACCTACAACTTTTACCGTTTGATCATGGGCAGCGAAGAATCCTGCATCTTTTACCAGAGCGGCGTGCAGCCCGGATTACTCGATTCCAAATCAATCCGTTCCCGGTTTGTGGAGCAGTTGCTTTGGGAAATTGAGCAGCAACGCAAGGAAATCATCACTCCGGGCGAGGAGTTCCCTCTCAAGGCAGTCAATTTTCCGGTAGGGGCAATTGTTAATAATCCGGCGGCCATTCCTAAAGAACCGTTGCAGGATAAACTGGAAAACCTGCTCAAATTCAAAGGGCTGTCGCCTTCGGCAATTGATTGCTACGTAGGCTGTCCCAAACTTTTCTTCTTCCGTTATCTCTCTAATGTACGCGAAAGTGTAACGGTAGATCAGGACGGTGACCGCGCCGGATTCGGTGATCTGATCCACTCAGTGCTCAAGGACTTTCTTGAACCGCACCTGAATAAAGAGATATGCGGCAAGGATCTAGACGCGCAGGCATTGCAGGATTTATTCATGCTCCGACTGGAAAGGGATTCGCTCTATCCCAACCTCGCCTATGATATAAAAAAATCCCTTGAGCAGGCTGGCAAAAACAGGCTGGCCTTGTTTCTCAAAAGCCTAAAGCCTACCAAAATAGTTGAGCTGGAATCTGACTCACAAGCCGAACTTGAAATGGATGATTTCAGCGTCAGGATTCATGGCCGTGTTGACCGGGTCGATGAACGGGCTGGTGAACGTTACGTGCTGGACTACAAGACCGGACGGCTGCACCTGCCCCGCAAATCCTTCTGGGAAGATGAAAACATCTGGGGTCCGCTGCTCGATGATCCGCAAGCTATCTACCATGACGGCACACCTTTTCTTGAGATGATCAAAAATTCAGCGGACAGCCTGCAACTTCCCCTTTATCTGCTGATGGACCATCACACTTCCGGGGAACTGCCAAGGCAGGCGGCACTGGTGGAATTAGTCACCGATGGACGGGAAATGGGATTATTCGACTCCAAAACCGGGGATGAAGAGCGCGAAGAGATAATTGAAACCAAAATTCCGGCCCTGACTAAGGTAATCATCAACAATATGCTGCAAGAGGATAGTTTCAAACCCATTCGTTCCAATATGTGCCAATGGTGTGCATACCGTGAGGCCTGCGGAAGCTGATATCTCTGCATTTTAATGGTTTGACATTAGCAGTTCTCTGTTGAAGACTATGCCCTTAATAATAAAAAGAAGAGGAATACAAATATGAAGACTGCTGAAATCATGATTTGCGGAGCTGGAATTGTAGGTCTTACTGTAGCACGGGAGCTAATTTCCAGAGGATATAAGGATATCCTGATCATTGATAAAGAATCTGAGATTGCAAAGCACGCTTCAGGACGTAATAGCGGAGTGCTGCATGCCGGAATCTACTATGCTCCGGGCAGTCTGCGTGCCGTATCCTGTCTTTCCGGCAACTTCCGGATGAAAGAGTATTGCCGAGAAAAAGGGTTACCTCTGCTGGAAACAGGCAAGGTAATCGTAGCCCGCAATGAATCCGAACTGGCCACCCTCCATGAGCTATACAACCGGGCAACCGCCAATGGAGCTAAGGTCGAAATTATTGATAAACAGCGTCTTGCAGAGATAGAACCTAATGCAAAAACCACCAAAGAAGCGTTGTTTTCACATTACACTGCTGTAGTAGACCCGCGTGCAGTAATGCAGTCTCTGTACAATGATCTTCAATCAAGCGGTAAAGTATCCTTTATGCTCGGCACTAAGTTTATTACTGCAAAAAGTAATAACAACATAGTTACCGACAAAGGGGAGATCAGCTGCGGCCTCTTCATAAACGCAGCCGGAGCTTACAGCGATCAGGTGGCACGCCCCTTCGGATTTGGTGAAGGTTACCAGCTCATCCCCTTCAAAGGCATCTACAAAAAATTAAAGAAAGAAAAAGCCCACACCATCAAAGGCAGCATCTATCCGGTCCCTAACATTAAGAACCCCTTCCTCGGTATTCACTTCACTCGCGGTGCAAGCGGCGATGTATATTTGGGTCCCACCGCCATTCCCGCATTTGGACGCGAAAACTACGGCATCCTGAGCGGGCTGGACAAAGAAGCATTCGACATAATGCTCCGTGATGCCATTCTTTTTTTTAAAAACCCAAAATTTCGCTCTGTTGCATTCGAAGAACCTCGTAAGTACTTTTTCAAATGTTTCTTTAACGATGCTAAAGAGTTGGTCAAAGAACTTTCCCCAAGCGACATTGAAAGCACTCCTAAAGTGGGTATTCGCCCGCAATTGGTTGACCTGAAACGTAATGAACTTGTCATGGACTTTTTAGTGGAAAGTGATAAAAAGAGTGTGCACGTACTGAACGCTATTTCACCAGCCTTCACCAGCTCCATGTACTTTGCTGAAATGATTGTGGAGAATTACATACACTAGAGAATGTATGTTTTTTGCATTGTAAAAACCACATTTATACATTGCGCCACCAAGCTGTAACAGTCAAAAAGAACTTGACTTTAAGCCTCATACAGGAAAAAACTTTTCTCGGACTTCAAAGTTGCCTCTAAACAATAAATACACCGATGTATGTATCTTTCAGATACCTGCCACAAAGTGTTTTTGCTGACAGTATTGTTTAAAATTCAGAGGCAGCTCTTAAATATACAAGTCATAGGAGAACTTTAGTATGAATCTTCCTCAGCTTAAGATTGGTGATCTGGTAGCAAAGGTTCCCGTCATTCAGGGCGGCATGGGAGTGGGAATTTCCCTTTCCGGCCTTGCTTCCGCAGTTGCCAAAGAAGGCGGCATCGGCGTTATCGCTGCTGCAATGATCGGCCTTACCAACAAGAACGGCGGTAAGGATCACGCAAAAGCACACATCGACACTCTGGCCGAAGAAATTCGCAAGGCCAAGGAAATGACCTCCGGCATCCTCGGTGTAAACATCATGGTTGCCCTGTCCAACTTTGCGGACATGGTCAGCACTTCTGTAAAAGAAGGTGCAGACGTTATCTTTTCCGGTGCCGGACTGCCCCTCGACCTGCCCAAATACCTGCACGACGGAGCAAAGACCAAGCTGGTCCCCATTGTTTCCTCCGGTCGCGCAGCTTCCATTATCTGCAAGAAATGGATTTCCAAATTCGACTACCTGCCTGATGCATTCGTAGTTGAAGGCCCCATGGCAGGCGGACACCTCGGCTTCAAGCGTGAACAGCTTAACGATCCCAAATTCGCCCTCGAAAGCATTCTTCCCGAAGTCATCAAGGCTGTTAAGCCCTTCGAAGAAAAAGCTGGCCGCACCATCCCGGTTATCGCTGCCGGCGGTGTTTATTCCGGAGAGGACATCAGCAAGTACATCAATATGGGTGCTGCCGGAGTCCAGATGGGAACCCGTTTTGTTGCCACCCACGAGTGCGATGCTGACGAAGAATTCAAACAGGCTTACGTAAATTCCACCAAAGAAGACATGGCTATCATCCAGAGTCCCGTAGGACTCCCCGGCAGGGCAGTAAACAACGACTTCCTGCAAGCGGTAACCGATGGCAAAAAGTCTCCTTTCAAATGCCCGTTCCATTGCATCAAGAGCTGCAAAGTAGAGGAAAGCCCCTACTGCATTGCCTCCGCCCTGATCAATGCGCAGCGCGGTAAGCTGAAAAACGGTTTTGCCTTTGCAGGCTCCAATGCTTGGAGAACTGAAAAGATCATCTCCGTTAAGCAGCTCATCTCAGATCTCAAATCTGAATTCGATCGCGCAGTCGCACGCTAAGCTGATTTCTCCATACGATAATAAAAAGGGCGTTTCGCATTTTGCGAAACGCCCTTTTCATATTATGACTAAAAATTTACTTCTTCTCAGCCGCTTTCTTATCTTCCTGTTTAGGCTCTTCTTTAGGGGCTGTTTCTTTCTTGGGTGCAGCCTTTTTGGGAGCTGCTTTCTTTGCCGTAGGCTTCTTGCGCTTGGTGATTAAAGATTCCAGCTTTTCCGCTGCAGCCTGAGTTTCGTTGGATTCGCCTAAATAATGCATCTCGCCCTGAGGGGATATCCAGTGCCATCCTTCGGGCTTCTTAAGCACCCGGGCCCCCTTTGAATCAAGATAGTCCTTGAACGATGCCTTCTCGAGGCTCTCATCAATCTGCACGGTAAGCTTGCGGTTCTCAGCCATAACCTGAGTGTGGCGGAAAATTTCAAAAGCACTGTGCACCAGATCAAAGGCCGGATCTTCGATCTCACTTTTCTTGGAGGACAGCTCTTTCTCAAGCTGGGCCAGATCCTTTTTCAGGCTGCGAATTTCGAACAAGGCATCCTTACGGGCTTCTTCACTCTTGTCGTTGATTGCATTAGTTACTGCCGCCGCGGTCTGTTTTTTCATCAAACTCCTCCAAAAATTGTTAAGTTAACTTTTGCTTAACACACTCATTTACAAATATCTATTCCTTTTTATCCTCACCTGAATCCGGCGACTGGTTCCCAGCCAACGGATGAGCCTTATCATAAACATTCATGATCTGTTGCAAATTCAAATGGGTGTAACGCTGTGTAGTGCTCAAATGCTCATGCCCCAGAAGCTCCTGCACCGACCGCATATCAGCTCCTGATTGCAGCATATGCGAGGCAAAACTGTGTCTGAGCATGTGCGGATGCACTCCTTCGTGCAGTCCGGCACCCTCGGCCATACGGGCCAGAATACGGTTAACCTGCCTGCGATTGATACGCCCGCCACGGTTTCCCACAAATAAAGCCTGCTCCTCAAGGGCAGGCCCCAGCTCAGCACGAACCGCCAGATAATCATTAACAGCCTTGCAAGCCGCATCACTCAGCGGGGAAAGCCGTTCCTTATTTCCCTTACCGGAAACACGAACCACACCACTGGAAGTATCTATATCGAATAGGTCAAGGGTAATAGCTTCACTGACACGCAACCCGGAACCATATAGCATCTCAGCCAGAGCCAGATCACGCTTATCTGCAGGTTCATCCCCCACATGAGCATCCATCAAATTCACGGCCTGATCCACGTTCAAGGAACGGGGATGGCGAATTTCCTGCTTGGGGTTCCTGATCCCAACCATAGGATCATTCTGGATGAACCGATGCTTGGTCATATACTTAAAAAATGAACGCAAAGAGGAAAGTTTGCGCGACATAGTCGACTTTGCCAGCCGCTGACCATGCAGCTTAGCCAGAAAAGCACGAACTAAGTCAGAAGTAATTTTCTCAGGAACGGCGAGAGTCTTTTTACGGGTCTCCAGAAATTCTTCAAACTGCGAGATGTCCTTTGCATAAGAACGCAGAGTGGCAGCGGAGGACCTCTTCTCCACATCCAGATAAGTCATGAAAACCTGAACAGGCTCTGGAAGATTATTTATTGTTCCTGCGGTCGAGGACATAGCTGCTCTTGGGGTTTTCTTTAGCTTTCTTCTTCAGGGCCATTGCAATGGCAGAAGCTTCACCAAAGTGCTTCATTTTGCCGTTGATATTAAAAACAACTGCGATGGAAATTGCCATCAAAGGAAAAGTCTGAGTGTTGCCCTGACGGTCCTTGGAGACAATAGATTTGCGCTGGCGGTCTTCCATGTCATAGAAATTAGGCACAATACCGTCGAACGAAAAAATTATGCGCTGGCAGACTTCTTCAATTATATCCGGGGAAGTAATGACAACAAAATCATCTCCACCTACATGCCCCACAAAAGTCTGCTCTCCGGCGAAGCTCTTAACCGTGTTGACGATAATTCGCGCGCTCATCATCAGGACTTCATCACCACGGGAAAAGCCGTACTTATCGTTAAAGGACTTGAAATAATCAAGGTCGCAATAGGCAAGCGCAAAATCCTGCTTGCGGTCAATCAGACTTTGAATCTTCTGAATAATGGAAGTGTTGCCCGGAAGCTTGGACAAGGGGTTGGCATCAAGAGCACGAAGTGCGCGACAAAGAGTAAGGTTCACCCTTTCTCTGACAACAGGCAGAAAAAAAGGCCGAACCAGAAAATCGTCAACCTCAACTTTGTTCCAATCCCATGAATGCTGAAGATCGGTATCATCCAGGCAGATGATTACCGGAAGCTGACGATAGACGTTTTCGCTTTTAACCAGACGGGCCAGTTCCTGAGCCGGAACATCTTCTACTCTGCTGTCCACAATGAGCAGGTCCGGCGGATCATTGAAAAGATGCTCTACCGCCCCACGGGCAGCGGTATAGCAAGTAAATTCCAACACTTCCTTGGGCCAGATTTCAAATAACAGGTCGCGCAGGGAATTATCAGGTGAAACCAGAATGGCCGTATGTTTTGCCAGCCCCAACAGGCCGTGATCCTTATTCTTGTCCATAACGAACCGTTTAACATCAACCATTGGAAAACGTCAAAGCTCAAGCGGACCACGTTCCGTAAAATTACAAAAAAAATAATAGATAGATCTAGAAAGTCAGATCGGATATTTCCATAAACTTATCAGAGACTTCATCCATAACCGGTTCAAGGTCTTTCATTTTCAGCTTCAAAATCTTCATGGCCGCAGGCTTGAAGTACGCAATCTGGTCATCTCCGCCATTTCCGTATTCAAAAAGGCGGACCATAAAATCACCGACATGAACCACTGCGGCTGTTTGCTGGTAATGCTGCGCCCGATCAGGATGATGGTGATAAGTCATGGCTTCACGCACATTGGGCGGAAGGTGCCAGTGTCTGGCCAGCCAAGCGTTAATGCGGTCATGACCGAACCCGAGAATATGGCGCTCAGCCTCGTAGTAGGTAAGGTCCTTTTCCTTCACTGTCATGCGTACTGCTTCATTAAGCTCCGGCAGCTGCACAGCGGTCACAACCTTACCGAGATCGTGAAGCAGACCAGCCACAGTGAACTCTTCCGGGTCTTCGAATCCTGCAGCCTTGGCAATGGCACCACTGGCCATAGCGCAACCGAGGCTATGTTCCCAAAGCCCGGACATCGCCTGCTGGATCATATCAAAGACAGAAGTAGAAATAATAATGCCGCGAATAACGTTCAGGCCGAGCAACACAAGGGCATGCTGAATGGTGGTGATTCTTCCCGGAAAGCCGTAAATTGGTGAGTTAACCATTTTAAGGACTTTTGCAGAAAGCACCTGATCCTGTGAAATAACTTTAGCGACTTGCTCAGTTGAAGAGTTGGGGTCATCTACAAGCTTGGTGACCTCATCAAGAACGGAAGGCAGGGTCGGAAGGTCGGAAGTAGAAAGAATCTGACCCTTCACGCTGGTTTTAAGATCCTGATCGGCCATCTATGCACCCTCTCCATTTGCTGCTGCCTCTTCTGCTGCAGCGGCTTCAGCTGCGGCCTGTTCTTCTGCCAGTCTTTCCGCTTCCTCTTCGGCCTTTTGAGCGGCAGCCTTTAGATCGAAATATTCCTTAAAAAAACCTTTAACCCGAAACATCCACTTGTCTTTGGCATATCTGCGGAAAAGGTGGTCGAGTCGTTCCGACTTCTTGGACCATGAGGAGTCGTTGTTGTCACCCAAATTAACGGGATTACCTTTAACTACAATACGCTCAACGTCCATGGACTCCAGTTTCTGGATAATCCCTTCGGTAAGCTCCAGCCCTTCGGCAAGAACAACCATACCGTTATCGCGGGTTACTGGCTTGGCAAGCTTCATGCCCGGAGCCGCAAGTTTAACCGGAATTTTCTGCATCAGTCGGACTTCTCCTAATAAAATTCAAAAACACCCGCCCCATATTAACACCGAAGATCATAATACATGCCGGGAAAGCGCACAACCATTCCGTTGACCTCCATGCCCAGTATGACAGCACCCGCCACGGAGACATCAAATCCCGCCGCACGGGCGATTTCATCAATATGCAGCTTCCCGCCACTTTTAAGGGCTTTGGCTATGTCATATTCCGGCGGTTCAAGAGAATCAATATCGAAAGCCGGGACAGCAGGCTCGTTTTTAGCAGGATCCTCAGCCTTTGGAGAACTGCTTTTATCATCCCTTTTAACCGGGAGCTTGCGCTCAGCACCTGCAACGGATTTCTGCCCGGAAATATCCTCAATATCAAGGGCATGCCTGATGTTCATTAATACATCATCGGCGGTTTCCACAAGAGCCGCACCCTCTTTAATTAATTTCAAGCATCCGGCAAAACTTTTGTCTCCACTGGGACCGGGCATAGCCATTACTTCCCTGCCCTGCTCTCCTGCAAGACGGGCAGTAACAAGACTGCCGCTGGCAATCTCAGCCTCCACCACAACAACACCTATGCTTAATCCACTGATCAGACGATTTCGAAAAGGGAAATTTCGGGCAAAAGGCTTTGTTCCGGGAGGAAATTCAGAAATGATCAGACCGGACTCCAGCACCCTCCTACGCAACCAGTCACTATCCGGCGGATAGGAATCCACATCAAGCCCGGTACCAAGTACTGCGATTGTTGAACCGACACCGTGCAACGCCGCTTCATGGGCGCAAGAATCGATACCTTTTGCAAACCCTGAAGTTATAGTGAGACCGCTTTTGGAAAGATCGGCTGCAAGCCTTGAAGCATATTCCATCCCCAGTCGCCCACTGTTACGCGAACCTACAATGCCCACAGAAGGATTGGAGAGAAGTTTCGGATCACCGAAATAGTATAGACAGGTCGGAGGATCAGCTAATTCTTTAAGCAGATCAGGAAAGAGAGGATGAGTCCATGGCAGAATTCCGAATTCGAGGCGCATAGCCTCGCGGTATTCTTTTTCCGCTTTTGGACGCCATTCTTCGTTTTGCGCAGCCTTGGAACTCTTTTCAGAAGCAAGCTTAAGAGAGTGCCAATTTACCGCGTCTTTAAGGCCATCGTAGGCTGTGGGATAATGCCTGAGGATCGGCCCCCAGGATTTAGGTCCAAGCCCCGGCGTATAGCGCAGGGCCAGACATGCAAAATATTCTTCCTGAAGGGAACTCACCTACGGACGCCGTTGAAGATACTAACCTTCGATTGCACGCAGACGTTCCCTGCCTATTTTGGCGGGAGCAGACTTTGGATAATCTTCAATCAAAGTGCGCAGGTAGAAAACAGCGTTTTCACGATCGCCAAGCTTATCATAGGCCAAACCGATCTTGAGCATAGCATCGGGAACCTTGGTTGCCTTGGGAAAACGTCTGCTCACTTCCTTGAATTTGAGGATGGACTGGGCAAAACTTTTTTCGGAGTAATATGTCTCACCAATCCAATAAAGAGCATTCGGGGCAAGCTTGGAAGAGGGATTCTGAGCAAGGTATTGCTCCAGCAGGCCACGGGCTTTCACGGGATTATCGTTCATCACCAGCCGCACACCTTCCTGATACAGAGCATCTCCGCTCAGAGAGGAGACAGGCTTAGGAGCAGCCTTAGCGGGATCGACCTGAGCTGCTCCAGCAGCTGCGGAGGCTTCACCGGGAACAACCATCCAAGGTTTTTCTTCGCTGCTGCTATTGCCACCCATGACAACTTCTTCAGTCACAACGGCTTCCTCAGCAGGAATTTCCTGTTCGACCTTCATAGTCATCATCTTTTGCTGATTTTCCTTAAGCTCGGCAAGAGTGCTGTCCATCTCGGTCATACGCTCCTGCAACTTTTCAATTTGAGCAGTAGTGTCTTTGTGATTGCTTTCAATCAGATCATTCTGTTGGCGCAGTCCTTCCTTGAAATGTAAGAAATTTTCTTCAAGGCTTTTAAGGCGCCACTCTTCGCTTCCGCCCCATGCGGGTTTCACAGGCTCTTCAGGCTGCTTTGCCGCAAAACATCCGCTGACAACGAAGGCCAGAACAACAATAAGAAGGATTCGTAAGTACTGCATCAAATATTCTCCGAAAGACATGTTGAATCTAACTGGTGAATTTGGTTCAAGTTTCAACGAAATTAAAGTAGGCCACTTAATTAGATTTGGCAAGCATATCTAACCTTTTACATAATGGACAGCCCCTACCCTTGCGTCCTGTGCAAATTTAGGGCAAAAAGTGCACACAAAAGAAGTCTTTAAAACCCTTATTTTAGGAAAGCAAATATGAACATCCCCATGGAACCCATTCGGCTCACGGCAATGATGAGTGCCCAGATGCTGCCTAAAGCTCTGGTGGACTTTGCCACGCTTGCGGCTATCGGTGCCCCGATCATGGCTGTGATCCTTGAAATTACGGCCAAGGCACGCAAAAAGATTTTTTACGACAAACTTGCTCAGCAGGTCACAGCACTGACCTTGGTTCTTTACCTGCTCTTTACGATCTGCCTCGGAAGCGCTGCCGCTTTTTTCAGCCGCCAAATGCCATGGCTTAAGGATTGGTTTATTAACCCGGCTTCCCCGGTAATGATGTTTTACATCACTCTGGGAATCGCTCTGGCTGGCCTACTTCCTTATAAATACAGCTGGAAGAAACTCAAAAAAAGCAAGCCCCTGCATATCGTGCTCGGAACAGTTGGCGCGCTTGGCGGAGTTGCCTCCATCCATGTTGCCACAGTGATCATGCAGAAATTTTTCACTTTGCAGATCGAAAGCCCAACTCCTGCGGTTCCGGCAGTTCCCTTTTACACACATTTCCAGCAGATTCCCGGTAAAGCAGGTCTTTGCCTGGCAGGAATCTACCTGATCATGGCCCTTGCCTTTGCTGCTACAGCCGCCGGTCTTTACCTTGTGCTGCGCCGCAACAAAGACGACTTCGGCCGCGATTACTACAAATTCACTCTTCCGGTGGTTGCACGCTGGGCATTATTTCCCTCCCTGCTGCAGCTGGCTGCTTCAGCCGGTGTAATCTACTACATCTGCGGTCCCAATATTGCCACTTTGTATCAGAACCTGCCTGTAGCCATCAGCTTCGGTACCTCCCTGCTACTGACCATTATCTGCTGCGCAATATGGATAGTTACATGGAGAAGCGAAACCCCAATGCGCCACAAGATCGGACTCGGCCTTGCTCCGCTTCTGGTCATCCTCGCCCATGCGACACTCATGGCAGGAACTATGAGTTTATATCTGAGCCTGTCTTAAAGCGGCCAATATACAAACAAAAAAGGCTTCTTCGTTAATCGTAGAAGCCTTTTTTATTGCTCATAAAAATCCCCCTGAAGCACAAGCATCAGGGGGATTAACTTTTATCTTGTGTAACTGAAGGCTACTGGATACTGCCGCTCTTAACTGTTGCCATGCTGTAGATCTCATGGGGATCAAGGATAAGAACAACGCTACCGTCACCCATAATAGTTGCACCTGAAACGCCTTTGAGATCAAAGCCGTTGAGGTAGTTACCAAGGGGCTTAATAACGATTTCCTGACGTTCCAGCAGTCTGTCTACAACCAGCCCGAGTCGGCGGTCATTGTCATGGACAATAACAACAGGCAGAACCTCACGTTCAGGATCGCTGACAGGCTGCTCAAGCAGTTCAGCAAGCTCGGCAATACCAAGCACCTCGCCACGCAGGGTAACGGCTTTACGGTTGTTGACCTCAGTAAGTCTTTCCGCCTCAATCTTGGTGGTTTCAGAAACCGCATCAAGAGGAATGGCGTAGTTTGCACCGTTAATCTGAACCATAAGCGCATCAATAATCGCCAGGGTCAGCGGCAGGGTCAGGGTAAACTTGGACCCCTTGCCTACTTCGGAAGAAATGTGGACGCTACCTTTAAGGTCTTTGATGTTGTTACGTACAACATCCATTCCCACACCTCGACCGGAAATGTCAGTAACCTTTTCTGCGGAGGAAAAACCCGGAGCAAAAATAAGTTCAATGGCTTCGCGGTCATCAAGGTTGCGGGCTTCTTCCGGAGAAATAACCCCCTTCTTGATGGCGACGTTACGCATCTTTTCAGGATCAATTCCGCGACCATCATCCTCAACCTCAATGGCAACAGAGTTACCCTTGTGATAAGCACGCAACCAGACATGCCCCTGAGGAGTCTTTCCGTTAGCGATACGCTCTTCTTCAGGTTCAAGGCCATGGTCTACAGAGTTCCTGATCAGGTGAACGAGAGGATCGCCGATTTCTTCGACAACACTCTTATCGAGTTCAGTCTCTTCGCCTTCGGTTATCAACTCGACCCGCTTACCGCTCTTACGGCTGAGGTCGCGAACCAAACGCGGGAATCTCGAAAATACAGTCTGAACCGCGACCATGCGGACCTTCATGATAGTGTCCTGCAGGTCGTCAGAAATTCTGGACAAAGCGTATGTTGTCTCGGTCAGCTGCTGGGCAACGACCGGAACTTCAAGGTGACCTTCCTCAAGACCACGGGCCAGCATGGTGTAGCGGCCCCTGCTGATGATAAGCTCACCAATAAGGTTCATGAGATGATCAAGCTTCTGGTGGTCAACCCTGATAGTAGACATAGCCTTGGGCTTGGAACTCTTGACCGGTGCCCCGGCAGCAGGTTTCGCTGCGGGCTTGGCTGCAGGCTTAGCTGCGGGCTTAGCTGCGGGCTTGGGCGCGGGCTTAGCTGCGGCTTTAGGGGTGGCTTCCGCTTTAGGCGCAAGCTTCGGTTCCGACTTAGGCTCAGGCTTAGGTTCAGGTTTAGGCTCAGGCTTAGGTTCAGGTTTAGGCTCAGGCTTCGGTTCTGGCTTAGGCTCAGGCTTCGGTTCTGGCTTAGGCTCAGGCTTCGGTTCTGGCTTAGGCTCAGGCTTCGGTTCTGGCTTCGGTTCTGGCTTAGGCTCTGGCTTAGGCTCTGGCTTGGACTCAGCAGGAGTCTCTGCTCCGCCTTTAAGATCACTCACAGCAGAATCAATCATTTCGGAAATAATTCCACATTCCTGACGCAGCAAGTCAAGCATCAACTCAAAATCCATGTCAGAGGAGCGAGCCTGATCTACAAGTCCTGCGGTTCTCTCTGCGTATTCCCGCAAGTCGTCAAAGCCCATGTAACCACCAGAATTCTGAATGGAAACAAGGCTTCTGTAGAGTCCATCAATATAATCTTTTTGGCTGGCATCTTCGCCCAAAGTTTTCAGGGCCAATTCAATATTATCGACCTGTTGATGGACGGTCTGTTCAAAAATAGCAATATCTTCCGGATCCAGTCCTTCTTCTGTCGGTTCCAGCTCAACTTCAGGCTCAGGTTCAACTTCTGCTTCTTCAACAACTTCATCTTCTTCTGGAAGATCAGCGGTAACGACCTCGCCCTTTTCAACCGCTTCCTGAAGCGGCGAAACGAGCTGATCAATATCCAAAGGTTGAACATCACCTGTTTTCGGGGATACGTGAGCAATCAGCGACTCAATACCATCAACGACAGCTAAAAGCAGATCAATCATGGTACGGGTAGCTGCAACTTCCCCTTTTCGAACCTTATTCAGCAGGGTCTCGGCTTCATGGGTGAGCGAATTAAGCTCGCGGAAACCAATAATACCGCTATTGCCTTTAAGGTTATGGAAATATCTGAATATATCGTTGATGAGGTCGTCATTGCCTTCAGGGTCCTGCTCAAGCTCAAGCAGCCCGTTAGTTAGATTCTCGATGATTTCATGGGCTTCTTCGAGAAAATCGGCCAGATGACCTTCCCCTACAGTTGTCAACTTATAGGGCTCGGCTTCCTCATTAACAATGGCTACAAACTGAAAAGCCTGCTTGCGTCCTGGCTCTGGCATATTGGACTCCTGCTCGATTTGGGTCTCCGGCAAATCTGTCTCAACTTCAATAATTTCTTCAACCGGTTCAGGTTCCGGATCTACTTCTTCCAGAACTGGTTCCGGTTCGGGTTCCGGTTCGGGTGCAACCTCCTCCGCAGGGGAGGTGGAAGGTTCCGGGGTTTCTCCGGCCATGATGGCATCGATCCTTTCAATAGTAATTGAAGTATCAACTTCACCTTCATTGCCGAGTTCATCCAGATTATCGATCAACTGACGCAACAAATCGGTGGCAGCAAGAATTACATCCATAATTTCCGATGTAACCCCGATCTCTCCTTTCCGAAGTTCGTCAAGAATATTTTCCGCCCTATGGGCGAGGCCATTGATGATATTCAGCCCCAAAAAGCCCGAAGCCCCCTTGAGGGAGTGCATTGGCCTGAATATTTCATTCAGAAGATCAAGGTTCTCGGGATTATTCTCAAGCTCAAGCAGGTTGGGCTCAATAGTTTCGAGATGCTCTTTAGCTTCAATAATGAAATCCGCAAAAATTTCAGGATCCATGAAATCCTGGCTCATCTAGAGACCCCTTCTTAAAAGTTCTTCTGCAGTGGTCAGTTGCAGTCAAGTCCGGAAACAGTCTTCGTAGACTGCGCCGCTATTACATTATCCGAGAAGCATTTTAATATTCTTAACCATCTTTTCAGGCTGGGCAGGCTTAACCATATAAAGGTTGGCTCCCAGACTCAGGCCGGTCTGAATATCTTTTTCCTGACCTTCAGTCGAGAGCACAATAATGGGGATATCTTTATATGCATCCTGCTCGCGAACTGTTTTAATGTAAGTAAACCCGTCCATTCTCGGCATATTTACATCGGAAATAATTAGATCAACTTTGTCCAGACTGTAAAGCTTTTCAAGGCCGTCTAAGCCGTCTTCCGCGGTAGTTACCTTGAACCCTTCTTTTTTCATGATGAAGGCGACGAGGTTCCTTACAGTCTTTGAATCGTCCACTATCAGAATATGTTTAGGCATTTCCCTCTCCTTCACTCTTTAAAATTTGTTCTACCAGTCGATCCACGGAAAGAATGTTGACCAGTTTTTCACCATTTTTGTAGAGGCCAAGCAAAAAATCAGAACTCACACCCACTTCTGATTCCACTCCCCAAACCAGATCCTTCTTATATGCACGGTACATTGTTCTAACCGCACTGATGGCCAACCCGATCTGCAATCCTTTATGTCTGCAAATAACGACAAATTTATCCTGTACGCCCATTCCGTCATGCAGCAGATGCCTCAAATCAAGAACCGGGGTAACCCGTCCCCTGAGGTTGATGATCCCCTGCATAAAACGCGGAGCAGCGGGTAGCAACGTCACAGGAATTTTTTTAACAACTTCCTGAATGACCATGATCGGCAAACCATATTCCCGGTCTCCGACAACAAAACTGACGAGCTGGATTTCATCCTCTTCCTTGAGCTTCTCCTCAAAGTCAGCGGAGCTTCCTTCTCCCCCGTAATCATCGACCGGGCCGGAACCTAATCCGGGAATGGCAGCGCCACCACGGGGTTCAACCCGATCCAGACTGTTAAACGCAGCCTGCCCGCCAATGCCCATATATTTATCCATGAAAGCTTGTTCGGCATCAGTATATCCGCCGTCCTGCTTTTCTTCACTGGGCAGGTTCACGTTTTCAACAAAATATTCTTCAGGCGTTTTCATTTCTGACTATCTCTCTTGCCAACTGCATATATTCCTGAGCGCCACGCGTTTTAGGATCAACATCAAAAATAATCCTACCGCTGGCGCAGGCCTCTCTGAACTTGGTATCCATGTGGATAACGGTACTGAAAACCTTATCGCCCAACTTTCTCCTGATCAGATTCAAAATCTTCCTGCATGCCCCGGCCCTACCGTCATACATAGTAGGCAAAGCCCTGAACTTAACAGGACTGGGAAGCACCTTATTTAAAATCTTGATCGTATCAAAGAGCAAACGGATACCATAAAGAGCTAAAAAGTCAGTCTGAATAGGGATCAGAACAATGTCCGCTGCCACAATGGCGTTAACCAGCAGCACTCCCACATGGGGCGGACAGTCAATGAGTATGTAGTCGTAATACTCTTTAACCTCATCCAATGAATTGGAGAGGACCATGCCCTTATTCTTTCTGTCTTTAAGGTCAACCTCCAGTTCCGATAAACGAATGCTGGCCGGAACAAAGTCAAATCCCACCCATTCGCGTTTTTTGACTATCTTGCCCCAGAGACTCTTAAAATCCGCATCATCAAAAAACAGATCATGAGCCGAGGTTGTGACGGTTTCAGGGAAGTAAGACATATGGACCGAGGCATTCGCATGGGGATCAAGATCAATGACCAGTACTTTTTTCCCTTCCCTGGTCAAAGCCTCCCCAAGAGTCAGAGCCGTGGTCGTTTTGCCTACACCTCCCTTTTGGTTGGCGATGGCATAAACCTTCGCCAATGATGCAGCCCCGTCCGACTGCTTAATATTAATGTTTTCCATATCAGCCCGCAGATTTATATAAATTTAACCGCAGACCGGTATTATTCCAGCTTCTGGTAAATAATCGCACCCGGATGGTGTACCGGCTTGAATGCTCTGGTGATATTATGCAGAGATTCAGAATGACCGATAATCAAATACCCGCCGGGAACAAGGTTATCGTAATAAGCATTGATAACCTTTTTCTTCATGGCTTCATCAAAATAGATGATAACGTTTCGGCAGAATACAATTTCCGACCTTTCAACACGTCTGACCTGCATGCGGTCACTAAGGTTGATCTGGCCGAAGCTGACCAACTGTTTAACGTTTGGTTTTACCTTGTACTGCTTGCCGTCCTTATCAAAATATTTAGCTATGATCTCCTTGGGGGTAGTACGCAACGAATATTCACTGTAAACAGCACGGCGCGCGGACTTAAGGACCCTTTCAGAGAGGTCGTTCGCTGTAATTTTGACATCCCAGCTGCTAAGCTCGGGACCAAGAACGTCATGAATGATCATGGACAGGGTGTAAGGTTCTTCACCGGTAGAACAACCGGCGGACCAGATACGCAGCCGCTTACGCCTTTTCTTGCGCAGTTCATCCAGAACAGCAGGTAATACCTTGGTCTGGAAAACCTTCAGCTGGGGCGGGTTGCGATAAAAACTGGTCTCGTTGGTAGTGATTACCTCGAAGAGCTTGTTCAACTCTGCCTTTTTACCCGGATCATACTGCAGGTAATAATAGTACTCGCCAAAGTTCTTGAGATTAAGTTCCTTCAAGCGATTGGCAAGACGGTTTTCAAGCAGATATTTACGGTTACCCGCAATAAAGATACCTGCCTGATCATAAATGAAATCACGGAGCTGAGTGAACTCCAAATCAGAGATTTTCAGCTCTTTCCGCAGCGATATTGTCTTTGAAAACAGAGAAGACATCTAGTCTCCTTCTCCTTGCTCTTCCTGAATTCTCAAAATGGCCTCTTCGGCGGCCTGAATAACCTCGGGATCGGAGTCGGAATTGGACGCTTCCAGAAGAGCCTGAAACGCCATAGTTCCGCCAATGGCGCCTAATACTTCAATCACCTTAAGGACCACAAGTTTATGTGGAGAATCCAACATTGTTATAAGTTGAGGCAGTGCACTTTCTTCACGATGCTCCCCGAGAGCTTCTGCAGCTCTGATCTGTACCCAGTCATCATCATCCTGAAGGGCCTGAATAATATAGGGTATGACTTGTTCTGTGTAGCAGCTTCCCAGAAGCTCAATAACAGTCAAGCGAACATCGCGATTTTCATCATGAAGTCTTGAAAAAATGAGTGACATACTTTCGGAATCAGCAGAGCAGTCATGCAAAGCTTCGAGAGCAATCTTCCTGATATCAGGGACTTCATCCTCTAGAGCAATCTTGATGTGTTCAAGGTTACCATGAGCATCAATCTGCCCCATGGCAAACACGGCCATCAGCCTTTCGATAGGCTCATCGCTGTTGAACAATTCAACAAATCGCCGATTTACATCCTCGCCGCCAATGGCAACGCAGGCATTGAGGGCTGCTTCCTTAACATCATCATAAGAGTGAGTAAGCAACCCGAAAATAGCGTCAATTGCATCAACATCCTTAAGCTTACCGCCAAGGAAATTGATAGCAGACTTGAGCATAGAACCGTCCTGCTCGTTTTCAAGAACATTTTCAAAGAACGCCTTGGCTTCCTCACCGGCATTACCGACAAGAGCTTCAAGAATTCCCCGTTTAATGTCCCGGTCTCCATTTCCAAAAGCCTCCATAAGGACCTTTGAAACTTCAGGACCTTCCAGATTTGAAAGGATCTGGATAACAATTGCCGCCTTTTTAAAATTACCACTGTTTACAGCAGCAACCAAAGCCTCGTTAAGGCCTATATTTGAAAGATCACCAATTATTACAGCAAGACGATCGCGGTCGCGGTCAGGATCAAGTTCGCTGGCAAGATTAAGCACTTCTTCGGTGGCTTTTTCACCACCAACGTACCCCAGACCGGAGATAGCAGCATCCTGCACATCTTCGTCTTCATCTTTTAAGGCCACCAGCATATATTCGCGGAGTTTTTCCCGCTCACTTGCAGAAAGAAGCTTGAGGGACTTACCGCCGAGAATGCTGACAATCGCCTTAACGATTTTATTGCGTAAAGCGGTAGGACTATTATCCAGATGCCTGAGCAGCATGGTCACAGCCTTAATATTACCAACCTCACCAAGAGCATCCACAATCATGGAGGCCACAAGATCGGAACTGGTATTCAAAGCCTTGACTAACGCATCTACAGAGCTGGAATGCTTGATTTTTGCAAGAGCTTCAATAACAGCATACTGTACCCACTCGTCATCCTGCATGGCCTTGTTCAGGCAGCGGGCTGCAGCGGGGTTGGCAAGATCGCCAAGGCTTACTGCAGCCTGATAGCGGACATTGACCTCAGGATCTTTGAGCAGGGCATCGCATAGGGGTTCCACAGCCATAAAACTGTTGGTAGACCCCAAAATATCAGTAGCGAAAATTCTGATATCAGGATCATCGTCATGGACCAGCTCCACGAGGGAGGCAAAATCCTGCGCACCTACTTCACGCAGAATATCCATGGAAAGGTTCCTGACCGGGGCATCATCTGATCTAAGCAGGGGTACAACAGCCTGAACAGCTCCCTTGCCGCCGATGTTCCGTAGAGCATGGTCGGCGGCTTCCTGCAATCCCAGATGGCTGGTCTTCAAAAGATCGGCCAGCAGAGGAACGGCATCTGCACATTTCAACTCCCCAGCCTGAAACGCGGCCTCACGGACGACTTCATTATCGTCACTTTTCAGTTCTTCAAGAACCTTGGAACAATCCGTCATTTCAAGTCCCCATTTTGTTTAAATCCGTAAGACATCTCACGGTTGCGTCTTTAAAAAAAATTACAGGTAAAGATTATTGATGATAGCATTTGCCATATCGTCAATATCTACGATCTCATCTGCAAGCCCGTCATCAACGATAGCTTTCGGCATACCGTAAACAACACAGGAGGAATCGCTCTGCGCAATGGCCCTGCCGCCCTTGCTTTTGAGCTCCCTGATTCCATCGCGACCATCGTTACCCATTCCTGTCAGGATGACTCCGAGAGCTCTGCGTCCGACAGCCTTGGCAACCGAAGAGACAAGCACGTTTGCAGAAGGCTTATAGAGGGCTTCTTTGGGTTCGGGTGTTACAACCAGATCGATTCTGCTGACCTTCTGGTCAATCACCAGATGTGAACCGCCGGGAGCAACAAATGCATGACCGGGCAAAAGCCTGTCTCCGGTCTCAGCTTCTTTGACTTTAATCTGGCTGACTCCGTTAAGACGGTTAGCAAAAGGTCCGGTAAAGGCCTTCGGCATGTGCTGAGCGATAACGATACCAGCCGGGAAATCTTTTGGTAGAGAAGATAAAATTTTCTGAACCGCCGGCGGTCCACCGGTGGAAACACCGATAACGACCACATCGCGCTTAGCCCTGCCGCGCGGAGTCCGAACCGGAACAGCAGGCTTGCGAGCGGCAGCGGCTGTGCGCAAACGAGGCACAGGGCGCATCTTTCGTCTGGCAACAGACTTAACCTTGGAGATCAGGTCATTTTCAATTTTTACAATGTCGAGGGAAACTTTTGACAGCTGTTTGGGAATAAAATCAACAGCACCAAGGTCCATAGCTTTAAGGGTGGCCTCGGCACCTTCCGTGGTCAGGGAACTGACCATGAGTACCGGACGAGGCATCTCCATCATGATATGCCTTAGCGCGGTCAGACCGTCCATCTTGGGCATTTCAATATCGAGGGTAACCACATCCGGATTATGCTTCCGGATAACCCTTAAGCCTTCCTCCCCGTCACGCGCAGTGGCTACCACCTTGATGCCGGGATCCTTCTGCAACATGGTGCTTATAGCTTTACGCATGAAAGCGGAATCATCTACAACTACGACATTTATCACTAACCCGATCTCCTTTCTCTACGGCGTCTACTCAGCTCAGTCTTTAACAGTTTGTATACAAAGACGATTTTTCGAATTAACCCAGCCGTTCAAATAAAAGTGAACCGCAACCGTAGATAAAACTTGTCACATATGAGTATTTTTGTCCAACAAACTCCCTGAATTTCACTAAAAAATCATACAAATCGATTTTTAGTACAGATTTTAATACTCACACTTTTATCACTTTAAAACATTGGAAGTTTATGTGCAAGAATATAAAAATTCATGTGCAATCTTTTTGAAATTATTTTTTTTCTTAATTTTTTCCTTGCCAAGCATCTCAGGATTCGATAGATACCCAATCTCACGACGGGATGTGGCTCAGTCTGGTAGAGCGCTGCGTTCGGGACGCAGAGACCGGAGGTTCAAATCCTCTCATCCCGACCAGATAATTCAAGGGTTTACGAAGCAAGCTTCGTAAACCCTTTTATTTTTGCTAACCTATTGCTAACAGGTAGCGCGAAAAAATAAGAATCAAACGTCTGACCAATTAAGCAAAAATTTAATTTTCTTGCATTCCTTCCATACCGTCAGTCTGAACCTGCTTCAAAGTCTTTCCGTCTTCATCCTTCCAGCAGATACGACCATTCGAGCTTCTGCCAAGAATTACACCAGCGGCAGTGCTCGGAGACGTAAAAACATAATCCGCCGTGAACAGATACTTACCGTCATTCTCGGCAAGAACTCCCTTGTTCTGCAAATCCTTACGCAAGGTCACAAGATATTCATGGATAGACGGAACTTCTTTAAGAACGCACTCGGAACCATTCTGGACCACAAAGCCTTTGCTGGACTCATACCCCTGTGCCTTGATCCCCTTGGCCTTGATCTTGAAGAAATGTCTTTCATCTGCTTCGCCTTGCTCAGGGACTTCAAAGACGGAAAGCCCTACCAACGGGAACACACTCAGCATATCCTGAATAAAGCTATCCATATCCGCCACATCAGCTTCTGCCAGATTCGGCTGACTGGAACTATTCGAATTGTCCAGATTGCACTGTCGGGCTTCTTTAGCCATCTGGATCAAACGGCTTTCAAGGTATTTGACGTGCGCTTTATTCAAGCTGCTATTGCTGGTCACAAAGAAAGCCCCCCAATTCCAGAAGTCTTTCTTGGCATAATGACTATCAATACGCGGCCGCACAGGATCGCCTTCACCTATGTACACAGTCGGAAGGCTGCTATCTTCGGAAGATCCGACTAGCACATACACTCCGGTCCTTTGAAACTCATCCCGTTTCAGAGCCGACTTATAGCCAGTACGGGTGAATACAACTCCAACGCCTGTCCAGTTCGACTTTTCAATAATCCGCAAGCCGTCAGGATCACCATCTGGCAAGAACATTTTTATGGAATATGGGGATGAGTTCTGTGCAGACATATTAACTTTCCTCACTCCACTCATCCGCCAGTTCTTCAGCCTGCGACAAGACCTTCTCTACGGCTTCTTTCTGTGCATCCGGCGGATACTTGTATCTCTTAAGTATACGGCGAACCAGATTTCTCATTTTAGCGCGTACAGACTCTTTATGCTGCCAATCCACGGTAACGCTGTTTCTTAACTTCTGCGTCAACTCACGGGCGATGGCTTTAAGCACCTCATCACCCAAGTCACGAACAGCAGACTCGTTTAGCTCAAGCGCATCATAGAATGCTATTTCTGACGAATTCAGCCCCAGCTTTTCTCCGCGCTTAAGGGCTTCGTTCAGCTCTTTAGCCAGCTGTATCATTTCTTCAATGACCTGAGCTGTCTCAATGGCCCTGTTACGATATTTTGTAAGTGACGCTTTAAGCCTCTCTGAGAACTTCTTACGCTGTGTTTCGTTTCTGCGGGACTTTGAATGGACCTCGTCATTAATCAACTTTTGTAGCAGCTCAACGGCAAGATTGCGGTGCTCCATATGACGCACGTCTTCCAGAAACTCATCTGATAAAATCGAGATGTCAGGCTTATCAAGTCCAGCCAAAGCGAAAATATCGTCCACACCTTCAGGAACAACTGCCTTTGCCAGCAATTGATTCAGAACAGCTTCCTTTTCCTGCTGCGACAACTTCTTCTTCGGCTTAGTGGCCTTGGAGATAAACATCTTCACGGCCTGAAAGAACGTGATCTCATCCCGAAACGCCACAGCTTCGTCTAGAGTGCCACATAGGGCCTGTGCGCGTGTCATGGCGACCACGACATCAAAAAACTCTTTCTTGCGGTTCTCGTTGGCAACTACATAATCAGCGGCAGACGGCAGTAGTTCCACGGCCTTGGTGGCATACTCCGAATAGTCGAACTCATGGAAAATATCACGGGCGACCTGCAACTTCTCTTTCAAAATAAACAAAGCCTCGGTCACATCAATTGTCGGCCTACCACCACGCCCACCGCTATTTGTGTAAGTATGAAGCGCATTTTTAAGCTCACTTGCAATGCCTATATAGTCTACAACCAATCCACCCGGCTTACCCTTGAACACGCGGTTAACACGAGCGATGGCCTGCATCAGGTTGTGAGCCTTCATGGGCTTATCGATGTACATGGTATGGGCGCACGGAGCATCAAACCCAGTCAGCCACATATCACGGATAATTACTATTTTTAACGGATCGGCAGGATCTTTAAACCGCTTCTCAAGTGCCTTTTTCTGCTGCTTGCTATAACTGTGATTCTGCATAGATTCAGGATCAGCAGCATTCGAGGTCATAATAATTCTTATGCCTCCGTCCGCAGGATCATAAGTGCCGTCACTCATCTTTGATCCGGTCCATTCAGGACGAATAGCTGTTAGCGCATCAAACATCTTCACGCAGATTTCACGGCTCATGCAGACAATCATGGCCTTGCCGTCGATGACCTGCAACCGTGCTTCAAAATGCTGCACCAAATCTTCTGCAATCTGCTTAAGCCTTGGCTCAGAACCGACAAGCTTCGCAAGTGCTGCCCAACGCCCCTTGGTACGTTCAGCCTGTGCGCTTTCCTCATCTTCGGTTAGCTCATCAACTGTATCATCGATGACTGGCAGCTCTTCCTTGTTCAGATCCAGCTTTGCCAGCCGACTTTCATAGAACAGCGGAACAGTAGCCCCGTCCTGCTGGGCCTGTTCGATATCATAGATACTGACGTACTCACCAAATACCGCCTGCGTATCCTTATCTTCCAGCGAAACCGGGGTTCCGGTAAATCCGGTAAAAGTCGCATTCGGAAGCGCATCCCGGATATGCTGAGCATACCCAACAGTGAAAGCTCCCTTCTTCTCGTCGAGCTTAGACTGGAAGCCATATTGCGAACGGTGGCACTCATCAGCAATAACAATAATATTGCGCCGATCCGACAAAGCGGGAAATACAGTTTCACCGTCACTGAGTGAAAATTTCTGGATCGTGGTAAAAATTATCCCGCCGGACTGCCGCTCATTAAGCACCTTTCGCAGCGATGTGCGGTCTTCCACCTGTACAGGGGTATCGCTCAACAGGTCTCCGGCCTTACAAAAAGTCTCGTAAAGCTGACCATCCAGATCGTTCCTGTCGGTCACCACCACTAAGGTTGGGTTAGTAAGCTCAGGATGGCGGATCAGCTTTCCGGCAAGGCAACACATAGAAATCGACTTTCCCGATCCCTGAGTGTGCCAGATGACGCCCCCGCGCCCTCGCTGTTCATCCGATGCCGCAGCAGATGACGCCTGAACAATTGCCTCCACCGCATGACGCACCCCGTGGAACTGGTGGTATCCGGCAATCTTCTTAATTGTGCTGGTATCATCCGACTCAAACAGAACAAAATCGCGCACATATTCAAGAAACAGCTTCCGGTCAAAAAAGCCTTCGACAACGTTTTTAAGCTCATATTCAAATGAAGGGCGATCATCCTCTGATTTACGGTAACGCCACGGCAGAAACCATTCACGGCTTGCGGTCAGCGAACCTACACGTGCCTTGATCCCGTCAGATGCAATCAAAGCCTCGTTGAACATGGCGAGGTCCGGCAGCTCATGCCTATAGGTCTGCAACTGATTGAAAGCTTCATCCACACCGACGGAATCATCAACCGGAGATTTCAGCTCAATCACAGCCAACGGCAAGCCATTCACATACACAATCAAATCAGGTCGCCGTTTATCCTTGGTGCCCTGCAAAGTCAGTTGATCCACAACCCAGAATATATTGTTCTGCCATTCCTGAAAATCAATCAGAAAAGCCTTATCAGCTATGGTCTCGCCATCTCTTTTGTACGACACATCCAGACCGTTGCGTAGCAAGCGGTGGAACAATTGGTTGGCTTTAACTGATACAGGATGGGAAAGGGTTGTAAGCTGGTGGATAACATCATCAACCGCCGAGGAAGGAAGCTGTGGGTTGATGCAGGAGACGGCAGAACGAAGGGGGGATAGAAGCAGCACATCATCAAAACTGGACCGCTCACCGCTGCCGTCGGATTCCGGGTTCAGGTCCGGGCCGTGGTGATTTTCGTATCCTTCATCCTCAAACCAGCTTATGGCTAGCTTTTCCAGTGCGGCTTCATTGATCATTATTGTTCTTCCTTGTTCTCGTCTTCTCGGATCATGACATCGACAATTTGTTCAACAACAGGAGTTCTATACTCTTCAGGAACATTGTGATTTCGTAGCATGGTACGGGTAATGTTTTTAAATCGAGCATGGACAGAATCTTTGTGCTGCCAATCAGTAACTTTATACTCTTCAAGCGTATTGGAAAGTTTTTCGGCTAAATCTTCGATCTGTTCCACAGTATAGTATCCAACCCCCAAAATACTCTGAATCAACAACGATCGAACAGCTGCTGCTTCCTGCCCAACAGGTTCATTTGTAATAGGATCAACGGGATACTTTATAACCGGGACAACAAAATCTGAAGCGTTAGAAATTGGCTCCGGCCTTATGATCGTAGCTTCATCTATAAGCAAGTTACAGTATTCTGAAGCTCCGATGAGATCAGGAAATAGACTTCCATGATGGACGTTCATCCGTCTTAAATGCTTAACACATGCCTGCTGATTCTCATTTTTAATATAAACCTTGCAAATATACTTAGCCAATGCATCTGGCTCTTCATCTGGACTTAGCCCTGAATATGGATGTCCATTAACCATGAAATCTTCAGCAGTAATAACTTCAGTCAGCTTATTTTCAATTGTCGCATCATCAGGGGAAAAAGTGAAAAGGCCAGCCTGATTAACAAGCCTGCCGTGATCGTCCTTCTTCGGTTCAAGTACTCGAATATCGGGGACATCATCGTCATCTTCGATAAACGTTTTATTCAGGATGTAGACTGCCCTGTACGGGTTATCTGTTTCAGACGACGAATCCTGCTTTGAAAAGGCAAAGAATAAGGCGACATACGGTGAATACGTCCAATCAAGCAAAGGCGTTTTCAAGCCGTAATGCTGACCGATTGCCCATAATTCATCCTCTTCTTCGACGATATTACTATCCAGCAATCGTCCCCTTGCTGCTTTTTTAAATGCTTCAAACTGTCGACTTTTCAAATCTTGAGTAACAATCCCATTGCCACTATTACGAGCAAGGGAAGGGGTTAATCCCCAACTATACCTTCTTTGACCACGAAAGATATATTCCACACTGGAATCATTGAAAAAATCAGTTGAGACAAATGGAGTAAAATCTTCCCAACTCTCAAGGCGAACGACCGGAATTCTTCCACTAATCTTGTCAGCAGTAATCTCAAATTTGATCTCTGTACCCGGTTTCCAAACAGGAATTTCATTGCCCGGTTTTCTATCGAAGTAGTCACTCATCAGAGTTCAGCCTCCAGTTTCCTCTCAACTTCTGCCACTGAGAGTTCGCCTGAAATCAAATTTGGGAGCAGAGTGTCGCGAAGAGATGTCAAAGTTTGTCTTTCCTTCAAATTTGACACTATCTTCCTATATAGCGGTGATATAGCAGATTCAAATTTATTAAGTACCAACTCCTCAGGCACAATTATAGAAATGGGCTTAAAATTCTTTTTACTAATCTCTTGAAAAGTCGAACCGTTTGCATTGCTTTTAATAGTCTCCATATTCTCCTTACACCAGAAAAGCATATACATGCAGTTCAAGGACTTACTACATTCCATGGCTATAAAACCTTGATTAACGGCTGTATCAATTTCAGCAATAGCCAAGTAGCCAACAGGAGCTCTGGAGGACATGAGAAGGGTTCCCTTAGGCAATAATTTCGAACTAATTCTGTTTACACCTTCCTCGGTAATCTTACGCGCTGTATCAAGCAAGACAGGTGATTCTAAAGCAGACAAGTCCTTAGGTGTAGCCCAACAAAAACTCCCACCGTCCCAGAACAGAGGGTTCTTTGTGCTGGGTGTTGCACCGCCCTTCACGATGACTTCTTTTCCAACCTCAGAGACTCGCCACCCCCTTGGAATCTCTCCCAACCCCGAAGGCTCAAACGAATCAGGAAACAAAGCCGCTGTCTCAGCATCCATCCCCACAGGCTGTTCGCCCCTCGCTTTAGCTTTGACCGGATCAAAATCCACAAACCAGCTTTTGAAGATAGCCTGTGCCATTGCTTCGAGGGTTTCGTTCATGCGGCGGTTTAGGTCTATTTTTTCGTCTATGGTGCCGAGAATATGAGCTATCGCTTGCTGGGTTTTGAGGGGGGGAATTCGTATCTTTGTTGGATGGACAAAATTCCTATTGAGGGAAGGCTGAGCACTTCCAGAGTTGTAGCGTTTGAAATCAAACTGCTTCAAAAAATAATATGCAAACCGAGGATGATTACCACGGAAATCCTTCACATACAGCGCCGTATTAAGTGGCCAAAAATCTATATCACTATACGTCACGACACCAATCGAAGCCCCACTTCGCCCAACAGTGATTCCTGGCCCAGCCACTTTGGATTCATTATGATATCCCGTCACTCCAGAAGATCCAAGGATGGGAATGTCTCCAACTCGTCGTTGAGACTGCGGTAAGTCAATACCACGCTGCAATAAAACAAGGTTCTCAAAAATAGTATCCCGCCATTTTCTCTGCTTACTCATCCCCAAACCCCAAAATCGCCAAATTCTCACGAATAAGCTTGTCCAAACGCTCGCCTTCTCTCATCTGCTCATAAAGACTAGTACTCAACTCGCCCATCTTCTCTTCAAACGGAGGCCCATTATCCTCAATCTCTTCAGCCCCAACGTACCGACCGGGCGTAAGCACATAGTCATGTTTGCGGATATCATCCAAAGTTACAGCAGCACAGAAGCCGGGAACATCTTCATACTTAACGGCGGACTTTTCACCCACCTGCCAACTAAGCAAGGTATGGGCTATACGCTGGATGTCCTTCTCTGGATGAAAATCCCTCAAGACACGATCAAGCATGTACCCACAATTGCGAGCATCGATGAACAAAACCTCACCTGTACGATTACGGAGGTCTTCGATGTTCTGACCGTTGGACTTATCCTTATTCAGAAACCAGATACAGGCCGGAATCTGAGTGTTAGTAAAAAGCTGGCCCGGAAGAGCAACAATACATTCGACCAAATCATCTTCAATAATTTTGCGCCTGATATCACCTTCACCGCTTGTTGCTGACGACATGGAACCATTCGCCAGCAACAATCCCATCTTACCTTTAGGGCTAAGATGATGAATCATGTGCTGCATCCACGCGAAGTTAGCGTTGTTATCTGGTGGCAAGCCATATTTCCAGCGCACATCGTTAGCAAGACTATCCGCCCCCCAACCTTTGAGGTTGAACGGAGGGTTCGCCATAATGTAGTCGAAACGCATAGTTCCATGCTGGTCGTTGGTAAAAGTATCGGCAGGCTCTTTACCAAAGTCATACTCAATACCTCGGATAGCCATATTCATTGCTGCCAGTCTCCAAGTGGTGGGGTTGGACTCCTGACCGTAAATAGCCAGATCCGCAGGTCTGTGCGTGTGGGTTTCAACAAACTCTTCACTGGAAACAAAGAAACCACCGGAACCGCAAGCAGGGTCATAAATTCGCCCTTTATAAGGACGCAACATTTCGGTGATCAGGTTAACAATGGACTTCGGCGTATAATACTGTCCACCTTTCTTACCTTCCGCAGCAGCGAACTCGCCAAGAAAATATTCGTACACATGCCCAAGGATATCCTTCGACTTAAGCGATTCATGCTCAAACGGGATGCTGTTGATAAGATCCATTACTTCAGAGAGCTTTCCGTCCGGAACTTCAAGTCTGGCGTAATCCTTGTTTAGTACGTTTTTGAGTACTGGGTTCTCCTTCTCAACGGCAGTCATAGCATCATCGATAAGCGCACCAACGCTTTTGAATGTCTTATCTCCCCACGGTAAGGGTTCACCGGGATTCAGTTTCGCGCAATCCATAAGATTTACCCATCTACCGGACTCAGGAACCCAGAAAACATTCTCTTCGACGTAATAATCCCGCTCTTCGATTTCCTCCATAGGATCTTCATCGTCCTCAAGGAAATACTCATGATCCGGGTTGGTAAAATTCTTCAGCAGTTCGTACTTTCTCTGTTCAAAGCTGTCGCCGACATACTTCAAAAACACTAAACCTAGCACAACGTGCTTATAAACAGCAGCATCAAGGGAAGGAAGCAGCTTGCAGGCCGCATCCCAGAGTCGTTTATCGAGGTCTTTAAAAAACTTATGTTGTTCGGCAGTGGTCATTATTTACCTATTTTCTTTGATTTCATAATTTATGATGATTAGGCACAGATTCGATTCCAAGGTTCTATGACAAAACCATTAAAAAATATCAAACTAAATGCGGGATTACGATTATCAGATGGAGGCCGCAAATGCCATCGGAAAATTTCTATAAAAGATGAAAACCTATCTACTCAACAAAGCGACATGCGAAGCGTCGCCTCCGTCTCGGTTTTAAATGTTCGCGCAACCTGAATATTCAGGTTGCGCGAACATAGGGATTTCATATTGATTTGGTGCTTTTTGTGTGAGAAAATTGGCTTTGCAATTTTGGCGCAAAAAAGGCCGAAATCAATATGAAATCCCCACACTCCTCTCACCCCGAAGGAAAGGGGAGAGGAAGCTCTGTAACGCAGTGAAAGAGCATAGGTGAGGGGGTATATTTAGGAGTTAGTCATGAACTTTGATTATGCTGTTGAACTAAGCGAAAAAATAACTTCAAAAAGACGTTCTCCACGAACTTTGACAGACTATCGGAGAGCAATAAAACTTCTAGAAAATCACACTCCCCAAGAATATCGTTCACTTTCGGCTTTTAAGAAAGGCACCCCTATTTCCAAAAGTCGATATAGACTTCTAAAGGCAGCCTACCAATTCGGATGTGCTGAGAGACTCCTTTCATACTTAAAACAAGCAGAGGAACTTTCAAATGCTGGCGACTTTGCTTATGGAAACGCGCTTAAAGCTAAAGCATACATAGAGAGTGCACGCCTTTTAAAACAAGCCCCTGATTATGAACGCCAAAGATTCAGGCAAAAACTTGGGGCAGCCCACCCTGCTGTAGCAACAGAAATTTCTTCTAAGAAGCACAGCAAACGTAGATTTGTAGGAAAACTTAATAAAGAATTTCCAGATAGAGAATGGCAATTTAAAATATTAGAAGAACTGCCTGACCATCATACCTTCTCGTATACTCTTTTAGCTCTGACAGGCCTTCGCCCATCAGAACTTCAAAATGGCGTTTCACTCAAAAACATTGATGGATTCCTACACGTGAAAATTGAAGGAGCCAAAATTACGAACTTTGCTGGCCAACCATGGCGAGAAATGGTTTTCAATCCGAAACAAGATGAATTCGCGTATATGGTTTATGAGTCTGTACAAGCCGCAGGAGGGTCAGACATATGGCTACAGCCTTATTCTCAACAAGCACTACGGAAAAGCCATAGCAAAGCAGTGGAGAAAGCTCTTGGTAGCAAATGGAAGAATAAAGTAAGCCTCTATACTCATAGACATGCGCTGTCAGCAGATCTCAAGGCTGCGGGATATAATCCAGAAAAGATAGCCCTGGCCATGGGGCATTCATCAGATCGCTCACAGGCATATTATGGTATGGCCAAACAGGCGACCGGTCATACTGGCCGTGGATTAGTTGAGGTAAAGGCAGCTAGGAAAGTAAAATTGAATGAGCCTGTTGGGCAACGAATGACCAGAACGTCACTCTCTTTTGATTCCGGAAACGGTCGATAAATTAAGATTTATTGTGGACTAAGTGATTTATTACACTCCATTTCTGCCAGGAGTCTCCAAGGCAAACCTTTACCCTAAGTACAAACAGCTCAGACACGCTCAAACACTACCAGATATTTTCTCACTCATTATAAGTAGCAAGAAAACAAATTTACCATAAAAGCACAATTCATAATTTCCATAACGACCATTCAGTCACATCCAAAACTATCTAGCCAACACTTTTATACCGCATTACTATCACATTACGTATTGCAATAATCAAACTATTGATATAATTACCTACTCCTAAGAACAGGAGAGGTGATGGATTATACGACACTTGCCCCAAATGATAGGCTAGTATCAGGCCGAGTTGTACAAAAGGATATTGGCGTTTTTCATATAAAGTTGAACCCCAACAGTATAAGAGCTGATTCCGCAAGAATAAGTAGTGACAACTGTCCAGACAATTTTTGTATAGATGAACTAAAAATTGGGCAAGAAGTCACAGTATTTTTACTATCCCCCAAATTAAATTCAGGAGGGCTGTGGTACGCAAGCCTACTCCTAGCAGTTGAAGACAATCCATGGTTTACAAACATAGTCAAACGAGGAGAAATTGTTGGTGGAACTGTTGTAAACTATCATGGATATAAAACTGCAATAATAAGACTTGACCATCCATATACCGGACTAGAAGCACGCTTAGATATTAAAGATATTCCAAATTTTGGCACCGATATTTCCGATTTTTTATTAATTGGAGACCTAGTTAAAGGGAAAATATGCGAAATAGACATTGGTAATATCCTAATAAAAATAAGTGTGAATGAGCTGTTGGAGGAATTAGAAGATAAGGAGCTAGAATATAGAGAAAAGATGTTAAATGAGTCCGATAGGACAGAGCATCTCCCTCAGCCTGCACAAAACAAAGATGATGCCATCACCTCAGATGACACAAAAACATTAAAAGACTGTTCTGTATTAATTATCGATGACGACCACGATTTTACAAGAGAATTGATGCTATGGCTCAAAAGTCTAGGCGCTACTTCTATGATATGCAGAACACCTGAAGACGTAAAACTAAGACTGAACAAACATTCTTTTTCTCACATATTACTCGACTATCAGTTAGACCAAAGTCCTTATTTCAAACAAATCAGATCATTTCTTAAAAACATTCCTATACCTGTCAGCATAATGACAGCAGTAGCATACACAGACATAAAAAGCGAAAAACTAAATTCTTGGGGGTACTTACAAAAACCACTTTCATGCGACAATCTAATGAATTGGCTAGTATCTGGCGAGCAACCCGAATACTCGGACTCACAAGTATTTGACCCAATATGGAAAAATAGTACACGGACCGATGAAGTTCTTTGCAAAGTAAACCGTTTTTTGGGTGAACTGTGTGAAGATATTGGAAGCTGCGCTGCCTTATGGTGTGTTGAAGAATGGAAAAGGAAATTCTCTATTCGAGCATGGTTCAACTTACTTAGAGAGGACATGCTAATGTTACAACCATCATGCCAACACACAGCTATTCGAACTGCAACTTCTTCAGGGACGCCTATAGCTTTGCCTCTATACAAATCTGGGGCACTGGAGAAATGTGCGCCCAAAGAAGCAAAGCACGTTCTTGCCTGGCCATTGGAAGTCGACGGAAAAACCGATAGATGCATCGTTTGTTATAGCAAAAAAGAATTTTCGAAAACACAAATTTCAAAAATTCAACACAACCAATCCAGAATGTTAGACCTAGTTGATTGGTTGCAATTGACAAGATATTTAGATGAAACTGAAACATTTGCTGCAATGGGACGGGTCGCTGCAAGTAGTTTGCATGAAATTAGAGGTGTTGCATCGCCAATTGTACAAAGTTCCGTCAGACTGAGAGCAAAGGCAAAACGCATTAGTTCATTATCAAAAACAGAGATAATGGAATTACAAGAAGATCTCAGAATGCTTGCTGTCAGCGCGAAAACTCTTGAACGAACAGCAAAAGCCAATTTGGCCCACATTCAACTTGAAAGACGAGAAAAATTTAGAGCGAGAACCAACATTAAGCGAGTAATTAAATTAATAAAATCATCTGCTCTAGAAAAAGAAATAAGAATTATCACTGAACTTCCTAATACAAATCTAACCACAAGCATAGCTCCAACACCAATTGAGCAGCCCCTATTAAACATCCTGACAAATGCTATTGACCACCTTGATAAAGATTGTTGGGGAACAATAACGGTTACAGTTGAATTTCATTTCGAAGATGATCCCCAAAGGCCTTTACATATCTATATTGAAGATAATGGACCAGGAATCAAGAGTGACACTAGAGAAAATTTATTTACTGCACGTAGTAGCACTCGCGGCATTGATGGAGTTGGACTGGGGCTCTACCTATCCCGCAACCTACTGCGATCTATTGGCGGAGACCTTCTGCTTGTTAAATCAATTAGGTGGATTGGTACAACCTTTTGTATGAAAGTTCCTGTGAAAATTAATTCCTAAGGAAGAAGCCATGAGCAATCAAAAAATAGACATAATTATTATTGATGACGACATTCAATTCCGTCAACAGATGGCAAAATACTTCCAAGATCATTACGGATTAACAGTTAGACATCCACAAATATGGAAATATGATAGAATAAGCGAGTATCTAATCAACAATCCCAGCTGCGTATTACTACTAGATGAATTCCTGGGAGAAAAAAATGGAGTTCCAATTTCTGCATTAAGTTTATTGAAAAACATTAAAAGGACCAATTCATTTGATAAGATAAAAAACAAAATATGGATAATTACTGGAAATTCATCACCTGCAATTAACAAGCTACAAAGAATCACGAGTAATGTGCAAAACAAATGGTTAGCAAAGCCAACAACATTCGAACAAATTCTTCTATTTATTAAAAGTGATGGAGAGGAAATAGAAGGCATTGTCCCTCCTGACCTGGACGACAACAATACATGCTATAGAATTATTAATGACGAGAATGAAGTAATTTATACAAACAACTGGAATGGACCATTTAATAAACCAGATCCAACACATCTTTCTGCAGGACGCAACCCTAACAGAATAAAAAGCGTAACTATCGAAAGAGAATTTTGGGGAACATGCCCTCTGTCAGGTGAGGTTGGAGCTTTTACAATAAATCAAATTCCTGCCAAAAAAAAAGGGTTTTACATTCAATCTGTTGTTGATTCAAAAAGCAAGCCGAATGATCAACGAAAATTTTTTATTATTAATTTTTTAAGGTCATTAGCTGAATATGGTTTCCCACGAGGACGCTACTACGACCTAAGAGATGTGTCTGGCTCACAAGGAACAATAACACTACGCTACTGCAACCACAAAGAAACAACCGTACCTGCCCCATGGCAAGCTCTAAACGGTTCTTTACTAGAAGTGGTTAAAAATTTTGAAGGAAAAGACGCTAACGATAACAAATTGATCTACAGTATACTGCCGCAAAACCAGCTAAACGATGTAGATTACTTTGATAAAATCATTGACAGCAAGGGAGTACAAGACTGGCTACTAATCCCTTTTCTAAAAAAAGATTCTACGAATATGACCTTTAAAGTTAAGGGACTCTTTGTTTTTGATCGAAAAAGCATAGCACGCCCCACAAAGGTAGAAACAAATACTGAAAAAGACACAAATATTGACGACACACAGGTACAAAAAATTGCCCCCCTCTTCAGACCTGTGTTCAAAGACTTACGTGATCTTGAAGAAAAAAATCACCGCAAAGATTTAATGAAAAGATGGGAACGCATTAGAGACGCTTTAGACGCCCTTGCCCCAATTCAGGAAGCAAAGTATTTTTTCCAGACATATGTCAAGCTTGCTTGCGAAATGTCTAAAGCTGAAAAAGGAATTTTGATTGTCAAATGGGGACAGATGCCTATTGTGACTATTGTGGCAATTAATGAACAAGTTGAATGTTTATCTTTTTTTGAAAAGTGCAGACTTCCTGAGAAATCTAATTGCAATTTCCCTTTCCATTGGAGTGACACAGTTGACGGAAATCCCGAAAAACCATTCTCTGGCATAACTATCGAAGACTTAACTAAAGTAACTAAATATGGTCTCGGAGGCGATACCAATAGAGACCATCTAGAACGTGGAGTTGAATGTTTAAACAAAATTGGATCTTCAATTACAATCCCACATAAGATAAACGAACAAACAATAGCCTGCTTGATACTTCTACACGATGAAGTATACGCTTTCAGCGAAAAACTTTCTTCCATCTCACGAGATTTTGCAGCAGTTGTTACCCCACAACTTCAATTTTTAATTTCTAGATATAACAAAAAAATGTGGCAGCACAGTTTAGTGCATGAAATTGGTGGCTGTTTATGGGGAGCAAAAACGCCTATTGACGTGCGAGCCAAGCACAACCCAGAAGAATACTCAGCACCTTTAATGTTTTTACAGCATGGCCATGATTTATGCCAAAACTTTCTTGACTTGCATAAAAATATAAGGATCAACACTTCCAAAAAATTTCTGCTACATGAAGCAATCGATGATTGTTTTAAGCTATATTTACCGCTTTCTAAAGGGCACAAGCAAAACATACATTACTGTTCAAGATACAAAGAACTTGGCTCTATTTCACTTCATGGCAAAGAATATTTTTACCGAATCCTAAGGGTCTTGATCCATAACGCTATAAAATTTGGAGGAACAGAAGCAACTATTGATGTTCAAATAATACTGAATCAAAAAACAGCAGAGGTTATTATCAACAACCCTGGGCAAATGTCAGAGGAAGAAAATCAACTTAAATTTCAATCACATATTATCCCTAGAAACAAGTCTGGAAATGTCGGAGCACACGTAGGTCTTTCATTTGCCAAGCATCTTGTTGAAATGTGTGGTGGAATAGTTAGCGTTGAAAACACAAAAAACAAAAGAGTACAAGCGAGGGTAACATGGCCACTTCAATTAGAAGTCACATCAAAGGCAAATTAAAGGGCAAACATATACTTTTAGCTGACGATGAAGTTTTAACTACCGCTGAATATGAAAATGCCTTAATTGAAGCAGGTTGCAAACTAACAAGAGTAAAGTCTATCGAAGAGGCTTATCAAAGCATCAACAAAAACAAAAACAACATTGATTTTATAATTCTTGACTTAGACCTGCATACTGTTCCTACTGAATTAAAGAATTATATCCTTGAAATGGGGGATAATTGCACGACGAACAAAGCACAAGTACTAGGGCTATATCTGTGTGAGTCAAAAATAAACATTAGTTACTGCTACTATTCCGTTGTGGCAAATTCATATTGGAGAAACAAATTTGAAAAGGATGTAAATGTCTATGACAAATTTGACCTTGCACCGATCGACCTTGTCGAAAAAATATATGAAACCTATGTAGATCAGGACAAGAAATGATACTTTTTAACAGTGAAGCACTTACAATTGGGTTAGCGTTCTTCCTACTTTTTATTGGAGTCCAAGTTCACAAGTCTACAGGAGAGGGAAAAATTCCTCTTCATACATCTTCCGAAAACAAATTAATTATAAGTTTATTTAAAACATACAACATTATATATAAAATATCTCAACAAAACCCATGTAAAAGTCTATTCACAGCCGTACTATATGCTCTAGCTATTTCATTATCTTTTGATCCAATCAAAAATATATTTAGTAACACAGGACAAGGAGGAGCCTTTCAAAATGCTATTGGCATTTTTGCTCTTGTATTGACATTCTTATCAGGGGTTGCAATTGTATCAGCCCGAGATGCACTAAAAGACATATACAAGTCTAAAACATTGGACAAAAAGATAGCTAAAGTAGAAAGAATGCTATTAGTTGTTCGCAAAAATAGAAGACTTGCTAAGTACTTAACAATGTACACACGTGAACTTTTAGCCCCTAATGAACAAAGAAATAGAAAAAAATTACTAACATTAGAAATGATAATTGGTTTCTATGAAGAAATGACTGAACACTGTCCTCTAGACCACAAGATACAAACACTTTGCAATTGTCCTCAAGGCCGAACAATGCTCGACAGAAGCGATTGGGAAATAATTAAAGCTTTACCTAATTTTTATCGGCAATATCCAAATTACAGTAACATGGCTATACAGCTATATAGTCACCGCCCTAATTAATTTTGAACAACAATAGTAACGGGAAAAACATAGATGTTCATTACATGTAGTAATCTGCTTATTTTAAAATTCACCTTAAGTACAAGAATTCCAAATTGATATGAAATTTATCTTTGAAATAGAACAGGCTTTCCCTTAGTATTGAAATACTAAAGAACAATCAAAACAGGGTAACGTGTTCAACGAGAACCACAAGTCTAGTTGCGGTCGAATACCACTTGCAACTATGCTTATGGGAAAGAACTCTGAAACGATAAGGTCCAAAGTTTAAACTAAACTGACAATTTCGGTCCCATCAAAAAGGCGGACTGTCAGATCAAGTATGAACCACTACACTTGAATTGAATAAAATTAACAATATCTTTCAAGTTACTCTCTACTCTATATTCCCCCACTCCCTTACTGATAAAAAGCTCTGAATGCATGCTGCGAATCAAATCTACTGACAATTCATCCCCAGACTCTAGCTTGGACAATCCTAAATTCAATACCCTGATATAATTTGCAGCCATAATTAAGTCAGCGTCATACTTTGACACATCGCACACCTCATAACCAAGCAAATCATCCAAAGTAATATTGCAGTTATCTAACATAAAAGAAAAAAGTGTCTCCTTCTTCATTAATAAAGGATAAATACTCTTGAAATTATATGAAAGAAAGAGACTTTCAAGCTGACCTAAACAGAATGTTGCTTCAAACAATTTATTGATCAAATTCTTTTCGTATTGAATATCAAGAATCAATGCTTTAACACCCTCCTCTCCTAGACATGAAATTGTATTAATCTCAGTTAACTTTATTCTAATTATATATCCTTAATTAAATTTTGCTCATTTTTTTTTAATAAGAAAAATCTTTATTAAAAAAATTTAATTAAGGTCACTACTAGCATGTAGCATAGTTCATTTATGGCCCTAACTAAAAGTATTAATGGGATGACATCGCTGTCATCCCATCATTTAACTTGTTCCTCACGAAACAATAAATGTCAGCCTCTTCAGAACCCCTCTCTATTCCACAAATTGTTTTAATAAAACAGAAAGGATACTCCGATATTTCAACGCCTTGTCTCCATATACTTATGTATATATTCGATTGGTATCTGAACATCTCTGATCATTAGGTGAGTTCCCTGAAATTGCGTAATAACTGAGCTAAACTTTTCAGCTCCATCTCTAAGGATCAACTCAGACAGCCACTTATCCCAATCAGCGTAGGTATATCCGGAACTAAGTTTGCTTTCCTCAGCTTCCTTCTTAAGAACCTCAAGATCGCCATTCCCTCTTCTAAACCTCTCCCTTACGGCAAATGCCCACTTTGCAGGTTTATCTTTAACCTGCGCAACGGACCAAATCATGTCTTCTATTTCTTGAGACAATTCACCTGAACAGATTGGAGCACAACAACCATCACTTTTTGTTCTGGTTGTTCGAGGCCTGTTTGGGTCTTTTGGTATAGTAGGAACAATAGACTGGTCTGCTAGGCCCTTTGTTCCACTTTGGGCGGCCCTACCACCCTCTTTAACTGGCCCCAACGGCAGGTTCAAAAATATTGAATGAAATAATAATAAATAGGAACAACTTCGTTGCCTTTCTGGTTTCCTTTTCAAAACAAAACCTTTCTGCTCGAGACCCGAAAGAGCTTTCCTAACAGTACGCTCATCAATCCCAGCACGTGTTGCAATTTTATATTGAGCAGGAAAACACTTGCCGTCATATCCAGCAAAAAGAGCCAGCTCACGCCAAACAGACCTTTCAGAATGCGTCAGCAATTTCTGCTGGCGAATAAAGTCAATTATCGTTGCCCCAAAGTCTCTTAATGGCACAAAAACAAAACATGTCTGCGCTTGCTTTTTGGGTAGGGATGAAGGAAAGTGGATTAAATTACCATCAACATGTAGTTGATGCTTCTTGGGAGTTAGATCTTGCTTGGCGGCTTTTCTAACTCCCATATTTTTTTTTACGATCACAATTAACACCCTCCTCTTACGCTCTGCAGCCCATAATTGTCATAAGAGTCGGTAGTTTCAACTTTGGCAGACTCGACGAACATCCGTAAGTCACTAACTTCATACATAACCCGCCGACCTATTTTGGAATAGCGCGGCCCCTTCCCATGACACCGCCAGACCTCTAATGTTCCTGGTCTGAGTCCTAAAAACAAAGCTGCTTCAACCGTATTAATTAGTTTTGACATTTATAATCCTCCTTAAAATTTAATTAAGCTGGATCATAAAATTTATTTAAGTTCAGTCTACAATATTCTGAATTATTGAAGTCTCAGAAAACACTTCCTAGCTTATCAGGACAAAAAAAAACTAGCCTTCAAAAAAGGCTAGTTTAAAAAACAAAACTACAATTGACCTACACAAGAACAATTCTCCAAGCTTTATCGGGGTCAATTAACTTCCTTCGCGATCGTTTATATACCACCCCTCTTTCCACAGCTTCCGAATAATACTGATTAACAACTGAAACAAATCCTACTAATCCATTCTTGAGACATGATTTACGATCTTTAGGAACCAGCGTATCTAATGCCATATAATCTTTTCCACGTTTAGTAACTTCGAAATTCAATAAAGCTGCCCACCAATGAGCAACAATTTTTCTAGGGCGCCAAATGTTATTAACAATATTCTTTACATCCCCACCGTATTCTCCAATCATTTCTATATCGTTTGCTCTTGATATTATATCTGAAGCTGCTTCAGAAATGCCCATATTCTCATACATGACACGTTGGAAAATCATACCTGCAATTCTGCCTTTTTGAATTGCAGAATCAAGAAAATTATCTGGAATGATATTTTTACTTTCAGGAAAGACAAACAAAGTAAAATTTTCCCATGTCCCGTACATGTCTTCAGCAAGAGTCATAAGCACACCGTCTATGTACCGTTCTTTATACTCACATTGTTCAATTAAAAACGGCACTGCCTTCAATAAACACCTAGCCCTATAGTGCCCTAAACGCGTCAAATCTTCGGGACTAGGGAAAAGCATAATGGAACTTAAGTCTACTGACATTATAAAATTAAGCCCGGGATCATCCTGAATCAACTGATCATGGACTAATGGGAAATTAGGCATTTACGTCTCCCTTTTCTTTAAGTACAATTTTATCCACACAACAACTCAGCGGCTCGATTGCTGGCTTGCTTCTTAGTATCTGGCAAAAACTGCCCATACCGCTTTGTCATGGATGAATCTTTATGGGTCAACAATTCACCAATCATATCAAGCGAAAATTCACCAGAATTCGCCAGAGTCACGGCAAAATGGTGTCTCAATCCATGAAAAATTCGGAATTCTCTCGGAAGAATAGCCTTTTTCTTGATCCTATTAGCTGCTGAACAATTTACTCTCATCGCACCTTTCTTGCCGGGAAAGACAAACTCAGACTCAGGAAAAGTCTCATTTTTCCACTGAATTTGATCAAGCAACAAATCCGTAACAACGCCATTCATTGGAATCGAAACACTCTTTCCGCCCTTGGGAGCGCGTAAGAAAATTAGCGACTGCTGAAAATCACAATCTCTATCTTCAAGTTTAAAGATTTCACCTCTCCGCATACCAGTGAACATCGCAATTTTAAGCATTCGGCACACATCACGAGAGGGCCACTCTTCAAGCACTTTAAGAAAACGCTTCAACTGATCCGAGGTAAGATATTCGACAACTTCATTATCTCGTCGGGGCATCTGGATAGTAAATCCCAACTGTTCGCACAGACCGTTCTTTGAACCAAAATTGATTATACGGCGGGTGATCTCAAGACCTCCCCATATAGAAGCAGCAGACATGCCATCCATTTTCTTTTTGATACGCTCCATATCAAGCTGGCATAAATTCCTAACTGGCCTTGAACCTATCACTGGGGAAACATGGTTATCATAGCGACCTTTGTCTATTTTGGCCCCCTGTGAAGACTCACCGCGCACCTTGAAATATTCATCGGCAATATCATCCAATCTGATATTGGCCTTGAGATCTGCCTCGCGCAACTCTTTGTGCGTTTTGACGGCTTCACCATGCCTAGCCTTCTTAAGTCGATCAGAACGAATATCCGAGGCAATCTGTGGGGTGTATTTTTCAGACTTCCAACCTACTTTCTCCCACTTAAGTTTGCCATCGATACGATAAGCAACGTGGTAGCAAACGTCCGGCTTTCCCTGATAACGCTTTTGCTGGCTTTCATAAGAATAAACACCGGGCCACCTATTCTTGTTCACTAATTTTTTTCGGCTCGATTTAGCTTTGCTCATATTGACCTTTTCAAATAATTGGAGGCTAATTTTTGCTAACCTATTGCTAACAACTAGCGCAAATTTGACCAATTTCTTTCGAAGTCAATAAAACTCATTTTTTTATTTCTGTCAATTTTAATCAATAATTTCAAAGTCTTTAAAGTCACATAAAAGAAAATAAAATTCAGTCAAAAGTAATCAATCCTGCGTTCGGGACGCAGAGACCGGAGGTTCAAATCCTCTCATCCCGACCAGATAATTCAAGCCCCTTACGATTAATCGTAAGGGGCTTTTATTTTTTGAAGTAAAAAAATTACCCCCCGCATTTTTTATTGCGAGGGGTTTTTCATACAAGAAAACTAAACCGAATTATTCGATAATTTAGTTATCCTATTAAATCTCCATTCCCCAAGCTCATCCTTAAGCTCAACAAAAGCTCTGGTTATTTTTTCACGAAGCTCAACAAAGGCATCAGATTGAGAGTGACTTCTTGCAAACTGGATCGATATTTTAACAAATTCAGGATCTTCTTGAAACCATTTCCTCAGTAACTCAACTCTCACTCCATCAAAATATTTATCGTCAAAGTCTCCCCAACTTCTCGCGCTTTGGACCTCTTTTAAACGCTCTTTAAATAAACTAAGTGTATAAAGATCATTAATTTTATTACCAAATTCTGCTTCATAATATTCCTTAACCTTAATATCTGATGCACAAATAGAACTAATAGTCTCACAGTACTTAAACTTCCTCGCTGACTCCACCCCATCTATCTCACAAACTCTATCCCTAATATAATCCATTTTAAATTGCCGAAAGAGCGTATCTGCATCATCAGAAAACTCTTTAAACACAGAAAACAAATAATTAATATTTTCAAAGGATGTATACTCAAATATATTATAACCAACACCGTTTATGGCACTAGTCAATTCTTCAATAAACTCTTCCGCCGACTTAGACAAATCAAATGTATATTGATCCAATATATCGAACACTTGCCTATATTTAATTTCTTTTTCTTTCTCAAGCTCTCGCTCACTTAGAAGGCTTTCAAACTTAACTAAATCTAAAAGAGAAGTATGAATAAATTCCCACAAAAAATTGTGCCACGCAAAATGCTCTGAAACCCTAGTTCCATAAGCATAAGCGTATTCTTTTACCATAGATTGACTAAATTCTTCTTCTGCATTCATATTTTGAAGCTCAAAGTAAGACAACTTACTTAATCCTTCATATCCTAAGCCACAGTATACAATCGTTAACAATGAAATATTGTATGCTATATAACTTGAACGCCAATCATTACATGGCCCGATCATTTGTGAGACAAAACTAACATTCCTAACTGCTTTCTTTACAGTTCGTAGATTATTTCTATGGTATAGCCCAAATGCTTCTTGGATTCCTATTTTATATTTATTTTCAACCTTATTTAACAATTTATCAATAATATCTTCCTGCGAAGGATTATACTTAAACTCACAATCTACTACTTTTTCACTATATTGAGAGTACCAGCCTCCTTCATCCCTTAAATTTTCTTCGTCCATAATAAGTATTACTGTTGAGCCAAATCTTTCCTTCAAATTAGACACAAAACCCATAATTTCAGAATAGCTCAATTCATCAGACTTACGTTCAAAATCATCTATGCAAATGGTTAAACCAGACAAACTATTCTTTTTAAACAGAGATAAAGTATTACCTAGAATACCTGTGCCAATAGTAAATCCACCAAACTCACCAGCATCGCCACTAATGCTAGTTTTAATATTTTTCAGAACACCAGAAATTTTATCTATATATTCATTTCTTGAAAAAGCTTGAAATAATATATTATTTTGCAACGACTCAAAATTTCTATGCCCAAACAATGAGACATAAACAAATCGCTCTTGTTCCTTTTCATCAAAATCATTTTCAACAAAGTCATTCCAAAAATACGTCTTCCCACATCCCCACTCACCTTTCAGAACAATCACCTGAGCATTATCTGCATCAACTAAGGCTTTAAGTTGCTTTTTATATTCATTTATTGTCATAGTTTTATCCTTTCATTCCCCCTGCCCCATCACCCATTGGCGATAAAGAGCAAGAGCCATACAGGTCAGCGGCAGGGCCATTACCAGCCCGAGGAAGCCGAGCAACTGTCCCCAGATGGAGAGCGACAATAGGATCATCCAAGGGGACAATCCCATGCTTTCACCTTGCAAACGCGGGACAAGCACTGCGTCCTGTAGCACCTGAACGACAGCAAAGACTACGCCTACCCCGCCCAAAGCCAGCCAGAAATTACCTCCAGTTGCCAGTGCATTAATTGCCGCCAGCAGGAAGGCCGGGATTAATCCGGCTATCTGAAGATACGGAACCATATTCAGCAGTCCGATAAGCATTCCGAGAAGGATCGCCAGCGGTAATTTAATGATCAAGAATCCCAGCGAGAACAAGCAACCGATGATCAGTGCAATTAGAGCTTGCGTGCGAAAATAACGGTTGGTGACGTTGGTGAAATCATCTACGAAGGATGCTACCCGCTCGCGGTATCTGGAAGGAATCTGCTCCCTCCATTTGCCGAGCTTATCGTAATCAGTAAGCAGGAACACAAGATAAAGAAAGATCACAAACAATCCGGCCAGCATACCAAGAGTGTGCGCCGACCCGCTTACAATATTCCAAATTCCGGGCAAGGCTTTCTGGGCCGAGACCTTGAGCATATCCGTAAGGCCTGACTCTGTAAGAAACGACCGCACATCTTCCTGCTTAGCCAGATCTACTATTGTATGCCAGAGGTCCTCTGGAATATATTCAGCCGCCCTTTGCGCTACAGCAGAATCATTGACCATTCTTGCCAGCATTACCCCGGTTTGTTTCATTTCAATCCCGACAGTACGCACCGTCATCCAAAAAATCTTGACCAGCGGAACCAGTAAGGTCAGAAGGGTAAGCAATACAGCAGCTGTACGGTTCTTAATATATCGACCGACAAAATTAACCAGCGGGTTCAGCAGGTAAGCAAGAGTCAAAGCTACCGCAAAAGGAACCAGTACCGCGCTCAAGGTATTCAGCAGGGTGATTGCAACCCAAATGAATCCCGCAATAAGCAGCAAACGCACTACGCGGTCAAAAGTATAAGGGGTATTATCGTTGATCATAAAAATCTCCTAATTACTATCCCGCCCGTAGCGCAGGTCATGCATTCGTTTTCCGGCTCTGCGGATTTCACCGCCAAGGGCACGAATGTTCCAGATGAATGCAGAAATATTGTTACGCCGCTCAAGAGGTACGTCTTCAAAGTCACCCCTGACACGGGCATCCCCGACGGCCCCCATGAAGTTATCGATAGCCTTATCAAAATCAGGCTCCTCAGGGCAATCCTCAGGATTCAGAGAATAACATTCAAGCCATTCATAATACTTAGTTGTTGCGCCTAGCACCTCGGACATTCCGTCTGCAATGGACGGCAACGGACCTCCGTATCCCCGGCGGATAATGGTCGACATGGTCATAAGCAGACTGTGCATTCGAGTGAAAGTGCGGATCAGGCGAGTCAATTCACTCCGCTGCCAACCCTGCAATCCCGGTTCTGCCGCTGCCTCGCGAAAGGACTCTGCGCAGGTGTCGAGCATGTTGGAAGCTTCAATTCGGGTCTCAACAATTCTGGCCTCAGTTATTCCGCCGTGCAGATATGATTCGGAAAGAATCTTAAAATGCGTGGACTGCAATTCAACCAGATTAGCCATTTTCGCACGTAGATTTTTACGGGCCATATTAGGCCAGACCCCGAAGGAAGCAGCAATACCTATAACTACGCCCAGAACAGTATCCAGAATGCGCTCCAGCCCGAACTGCCAGCCGTCAGTAAAGAGTACTCCCAGCAAAAGGATTACCCCCACAGTCAAGGAGCAGGAAAATACGGTATAGCTGAAGACTCTCACTAGAATCATCAGAAAAAAGGAAAGAACAATCAATCCCGCAAGAACGGGGGTACCCGGCTCAAGAAACAGAATGCCAACCCCGATAGCAGCACCAATGACTGTACCCCAAAGCCGCTTCCAGCCGATACGCAATGTCCCGCCAACTGAAGGACGCATGATCACAATCACACTGATAGGCAGCCAGACCGCATGGCGAAGTTCCAGAAAACGGGCGGCAACAATGGCAAAGGTAATTGCCGCCGCAGCCTTAAGAGCATGACGGAAAGGCACTGAATCCCAGCGGAATTCCTTTTTCAGGGTAGCAAGAGCATCAGCGAACACTGCAGGCCCCTCCTTTGCAGCAGAGTTTGCTCATTTCAGCGAACTCCATGCTCAGGTTACGCAGCCCGTAGATGGCTCCCCAAGCTTCGAGAAATTCATTACGCAAACCGTCGTCACGCTTGTAGGCACCCAGTCGAAGCAATTCACTTTCAAGATCAGCAATACCTTCGTCAATACCTCGCAGATCAACCTCTCCCCTGCCAGTGGACAGGTTTGCCGCCAGCACGTCAAAAGCCACGGAACTGCGCCCTGCAATATCGCTGAATTTAAAACGCATATCCTTGAAAACAGGACTGTGTTCGGCAAACTGGCGACTATTGGACAACCCTACAACGGCCTCAATCATCCGCACCAGCAATGCGTACAAAGCAGACGGGCCCTCATAGCTACCCAATTCCTTGACCGGGTCCACATTAATAGCTTCCATGAATCTACGATAACGGCGCACGGATTCTACAGACCGCTCATGAATTTCAGCAATCTCTTTTAAATCATCCTTGCTGCCTGTAGATGAGGCCACGGCGCGGAAGTAATCACCGATATCAGTCAAAGCAACAGCCCCGGCGCGAGTAAGAACTTTTTCCGGTTTCATGGGCCAGAGGTAAAAAATAAATAGATAAGAAACAGTAGCACCAAAAAGCACCGCTCCTGACCGTTCCATCCCCACCAGAAACGTATCCGGAGAGGTTAAAGCCAGCAGGTTAACGATAAGTGTGCCGATGGCAGCAGTTGCGGCTGCCACTCCTAAAACCGGAGCAAAAAATACAGCAAAGGCCAGCGCAAAAAGATACACTTCCAACAATAAGGAATAATTACCGACAACGGTTGAGACAGGCACAAGACACATTACCGCAAGAGCCAAACAGCGGGCCACAGCCTTACGCTTGGCAAGGGTGCTACCTGCACGAAACACAACCACTACCATGGAGCCGTAAACCGACCATTGCAGGAACTTTGTGCTCATGCCCACCAGATAAGCCAGCAGCAATGCCACAAGGCAGGCACAAATAGATTTTGCCGCGTACTTGGTCATGAACAGACCCGGATCAACCGGCCTGATGAAGATTCTGTAAAACTCTGAGATTATTTTATGCATTTGCCTCCGGCGGCCCTCTACTTTTATTATGCTCCGCATATAACGCGGCGAGGCTTCATAATAAAGTAATATTTTTTACTACTTGGCTGCCAGCTTAATTATCTCGCGGCAAAATGCGGGCAGGTCGTCCGGTTTGCGTGATGAAACCTGATTACGATCAACTACGACCTCTTCATTTACCCATTTAGCCCCTGCATTCTCAAGATCGTCCTTTATTCCGGGGGTGGAGGTGCATTTGTAGCCTTTCATAATTTTGGCAGAGATAGGAATCCAGCCGCCATGACATATATGAGCTACAACCTTGCCAGCCTCATGGATTTCTCGGGTCAACTCCAGCACCTTAGGATCGCGGCGCAATTTATCAGGAGCAAAACCGCCTGCTATGACCAGCAAATCAAAATCATCTGCATTCATATCATCGATAGCTGCTGTAGATTTGAAAGGATAACCATTCTTGCCGGTATAGACCTCACCGTATTCCGGTCCGGCAACAACCACTTCAGCACCTTCCTCAATCAAGCGATAGTACGGGTAAAGAAGTTCCATATCCTCAAAAACATTATCTATAAACATCAGGACACGCTGGCCGTTCAATTTCATGAGATGCTCCTTATGGTTTAATTTTTAAAATTGAATATCATCAGATACCATAAAATTGCACAAAAAAAGACCGCAATATTGTGGAAGATATTACGATCTTTATCTGAATTTTAAACGTTTAAAAGAACTTTTATCTTTAAAGTAATTCAAGCGGCCTGTTTTTTATATTCCACGCATCCATTCCACCTTTCAGAATAAGAACGTCCTTATGCCCCTGCGCACCCAGTTTACGTGCTGCCAGCTGACAGACAAACCCGAAGTAACAAACCACAACCAACTGCCTGTCACGCTCAATTTCCGGACAATCATTTTCAAATAAAGTAATTGGGTAGCTAACAGCTCCGGGGATATGTCCGAATTTACAATATGTATCCTCAAGCCTGCAATCAACTATTGTCAGCTGCTTTTCTGAATTGAGCAAATCTTCCAACTCAGATGAATCAATCACTCCATAAGTCTGCTTTCTGAACTTTGAAACCACATATTTACGGGTCAGTTTCCACCACCCTTTATTCGGTAATTCCTGCTTATTCCAAACCAATTTCATAACTATCCTCGTTTTCGTTGACTGATTTAAACATTTGATGAACCCTTTCACTAAACAAGGGCCACTCTATTGCTGAAATCGTCGAAAACAAGAAACAAACAACCGAACTTTGTCCCGCTTGGGACAAAATTAAATATTTGCCCCGCTAAAGAGCAAAAAAATGACCAATATAAAAGGTAAAAGACAGTCAGAGCGCAGCCGCAAGCAGATCAAAGAAGCTTTGCAGAAGTTGCTTCGGAGTAAAAGCTACGGAGAAATTTCAGTCGGAGAAATTGTTGAACAGGCAGATGTAGGACGTTCTACTTTTTATCGCCATTTCAAAAGCAAAGCAGACGTGATGGTCGATCTTCACGGAGACATGTTCGCAAAGATCTTTGAAGAATTGCATTCGCCGGAAGACTGGCTTGCAGGACATTCAGCAAAAATAATATGTAAGATGTTCGATACCCACCTGAACTCCCAAGCCACTAAAACCTCCATTGCCGGTAATATTGGTGCCGATCTCGATTACATCATGCGTGGAGTTGTCAGTTTATTGGGTAAGAGCATTCAAACAGGTCTTGAAAAGACATTCGCCAACACATCATCCAGCGTCCCATTCCCGGTGACTGCCAGCAGCATTGCAGGAATTTACGGAATGACCTTCATGACATGGAAAGGGACATTCCCGGAGATTTCAGGCGAGGAACTGGCCGACCATGTGCAGCGCTTAATAGGAGCAGTTATACGGGAAAGTGTAGCAGAATAAAGAATCCCCCGACTCAAAGAGCCGGGGGATTTATTTTATACACTATGCAGATTGAACCCAAATTAGAGTAACTTATCCATAAATTCCTTGATTCGCGGGTGCTGACTCTCAGCAGAGAAGAATTCTGCGGGAGCTCCCTTAGCGACAAAATCCCCGGTCTCCATGAAGATTACGGTATCGGCAACTTCACGGGCGAAACCCATGTTGTGGGTAACGATAACCATGGTCATGCCATCGTCAGCCAGAGAACGGATGGTATCAAACACTTCACCGACCAGTTCCGGGTCGAGAGCGGAAGTGGGTTCATCGAAAAGCATCATCTTCGGCTTCATGGCCAGCGCGCGGGCAATAGCTACACGCTGCTTCTGACCACCGGAAAGGGTTACCGGATAAACGGTGGCACGGTCGGAAAGACCGACCTTTTCCAGCATCTGAAGCGCAACCTCACGGGCTTCTTCCTTGGACTTGCCAAGCACAGTCACCTGCCCTTCCATAACGTTCTGAAGAACAGTCATATGCGGAAAAAGGTTGAACTGCTGAAAAACCATACCGATCTCGGAACGCAGGGCACAGAGATTCTTCTGGGAATCCAGCACCGGATTACCGTCTTTATATATGTAGCCGCAGGGCTTGCCTTCGAACTGGATTTCCCCGGAATCAATGGTTTCGAGGAAGTTCATAGTCCGAAGCAAGGTGGATTTACCGGATCCGCTGGGACCGACTATAACCACTTTCTCGCCACGGGCAATCTTGAGGTCGATATGGTTGACCGCAGTAAGACTGCCGAATTTTTTGACGATTTTCTTGAGTTCTAAAATTGTTTCCATTTAGCGCCTCTCGTATACCCCGACCTTGTATTCTATCTTCTCGAAGAAGAAAGTAAATACGGAGGTAAAAATAAGGTAGATGACAGCAGCCATTACCAGCACGGTTACGTTAAAGTAAGCATTGAACATCTGGTCCGCAGCACGCATGAGTTCGACCATGGCAATGGTGGAAACCAGCGCGGTATCCTTGATCAATGCGATAAATTCGTTGGCAATGGGCGGGATGATCCGCTTGTATGTCTGCGGAATAATAACCCGGCGCATAGTCTGGCCGTAAGTCATACCCAGCGCTTTTGCTGCTTCGGTCTGGCCGTCATCAATGGACTCGATACCGGCCCTGATAATCTCAGCAAGATACGCAGAATAGTTAATACCCAGACCGATAAGTGCCGCAGCCAGCGGAGAAAGGGTAATGCCGATTGCAGGCAGACCGTAATAGATAAAAAAGAGCTGCAGCAGGAGCGGTGTACCGCGAAAGAACCAGATAATAAACCAGCTGATAGCCATAAAAGGCTGCATGCGGCTGATCTTGCCAAGGGCGATAAAAAGGCCGCCGATGGGTGAAACGATCATGGTAAAGAAGACCAGCACGAGGGTCATTGTCGCACCCTTGAGCAGATTAGGCATGAATCGCTTACAGTCCTCAAGGGTCTTCTGCCATTCAGGTTTAGTCTCGCGGTCAAGAGAGGTCAGGAAATTTTTCGCTTCAACGTTGTCCGGATAAACGGCAACAACCTGTTCTGCGAATTCGCGGGCCTTGCCCGCATCTTTCATGGAATAGCTGATGCGCGCCAGCTGCATACGAGAATAAACAAACTGCCCGTCATCCCCTTCAGGACCGGGTGCGGGAACCTGTTTAAACAAAGACTGAGCCTGATCAATCTGACCAACGGTCAGAGCATCACGGGCCTGCTTGAGCAGTGCGTCAGCGTCAACAGCGGCTGATGATACAGCCGGAAAAATCAGAAGTGCAAACAGCAGAAAGAGCGAGGCAAGCGCCCCGCTCTTTCCGAGTTTATTATTTGAATTAATCATTTCTTACCATTTAGCGGGGTTGGTGACATCTTCACCGAACCACTTGCGGGAGATTTTACCCATTGTTCCGTCTGCGATCATAGCGTCGATGGTCTTCTGCACTGCAGCGCGCAGGGAATCTTCACCCTGACGGAAAGCAATACCGAAAGCTTCGCTGGTGATGTAACCGGGAAGCGCAAGGTACTTACCAGGACGCTGAGCCATGGAGTAACGACCGGCAATGTTGTCGACAACTACGCCGTTAAGACGACCGGATTCGAGGTCAAGCAGAGCTTTAACGTTGGTGTCGTACTCGCGGATTTCCTTGGGAGCGGGCTTGAGGGATTTAGCAGCCTCAAGAGCGGGGGAACCTTTCTGTACGCCGACAACTTTGCCGCCGAGGTCTTTGTGAGCCTTGATGGACTTGTTGCCCATAGCGATAACAGCGATCTGGCCGTCCATGATGTAAGGCTTGGAAAAAGAAACTGCTTTTTCACGCTCGGGGGTGATGGTCATGCCGTTCCAGATGCAGTCAAATTTCTTTGCATTCAGGGAGTGGATAACGCCGGACCATGCAGTGGGCTGCCATTCAATCTTAATGCCGAGGCGCTTACCAACTTCTTCAGCTGCGTCCACGTCAAAACCAACCAGAGTTCCATCATCCTGACGGAAGCCCATGGGTGCAAAAGTGTCATCAAGACCAATTACAAGCTTGCCTGCTTTCTGTACTTTTTCGAGAGAACCGTCACCAGCCATTGCGGTGGTTGCGAATGCCAGCATCATTGCAACCATGAGAACTAATACCCTTTTCATGCGTCACTCCTAAAAGAAAATGTAAATTTCCGCTCCTGCAACATTTAAAAAGGCCGTTACGGAAAACGCTTCCATTCTGCCTTTTTAAAATAAGAAGCGATGAACCGAATAGCTCATGAAGCAGGAACATGCAAGACTGTAACCCCTTAAAAACAGAACTTAGACTCCCTTTTTTGTCAAAAATGTGAGGATCATGCCGTAAAAATGTGTAATTCACGTATCAAAATTTCGGTTATTACAAATACAACCACCTTTACAACACCAGCCGGCTAAGAAAGTGCCAGATGCAAGGCGCAAGAAAAAGGGTGGAACGAAGCGTATTAAACATACGTGAGTTTCAACCTTTTCCGTAGCGGCGCCGCAGATGGAGCTTTATCAACCGTCTGACAAAGCGGTTGCTAAACTTTTTGCCTATGTGTTAGCGTGGATTTAACTGATATTCCCACCTGTTCTAACAAGGAGACTGCATATGCCAAACCTTACTTCGTGGGGAAGCCGAGAAATTGAAAGATTAAAGACCGATATGGACAGGCTTTTCAACAGCCTTTGCCACGATTACGGCATCCCTTCCGTCTGCGGAATCATTGATTGTACGCCACAAACCAGCATGAGAGAGGATGGTGACGCTCTTGAAGTGAGTACCACCATGCCCGGATTTCATGCCGAAGACCTTGAAGTTAAAGTTACTGAAACTTCCATGACTATTTCCGGAGAAAAAAAGGTGACCTTTGAGGGAGGACGCCAAACAAATCATTTCAAAAAGACTCTTCCTCTGCCCTGCCGGGTGGACCCTGACAATGTAAGCGCTACCTTCAAAGATGGAGTACTTAAAATTGTACTCAACAAATGCGTAATCAAACCTCAAAAGGTTATTTCCATAACATCTGAATAGCACCAGACCGGAGACCTCCATGACCAGCATCCTGAAAGATAGAGAACTGCCGCTTGATAAACTGAGGTGGACCCTTGACCCGGAAGAACTTCCTTTCAACACTACTGCTGACCTTGAACATGAAGATGAAATTATCGGCCAGTGTCGTGGTGTCGAAGCTTTTCGTTTCGGCATGGGTATGGGACTTAAGGGCTACAATATTTTCGTTACCGGACCTGCCAATACAGGTAAGCAGGCCACAGTAAAAAAGATGCTCACCGAGCTTTCCAAAACAGACAAAAGCCCGGATGACCTTCTTTACGTTAACAACTTCAAGTCTACTGAATCACCAATCCTGATCCGCATGCCCGCTGGAGAAGGTGCATTATTCAAAAAGGATATCCATGACTTTCTGGAAGGCATCAAGCGCGAAGTTCCGCAGCTTTTTGAAAGTCAGGAATATATGGCCCGCAAAAATGAAATCATTGAAATGCACGAAAAGCAGACCCGTGAATTCTTTCAGGGCATTGAAGATAAGGTTAAGGATTCCGGTCTGGTTATCGTCAATATGCAGATGGGCCATTTCCAGCGTCCTGATGTTGTTCCGCTGGTGGACGGTGAACCGATTCGCATGATCCAGTTGGAAGAAAAGGTAGATAAAGGCCGCTTCCCGCGCGATGAATTTGAAAGGCTTAAGGAAAAGCAAAAAGAACTGAAGGAAGAAATTGATAATATTCTGGCTCAGGTTCGCAAACTTCAAAAAGAAGTAAAGAAAAAGAGCGAAGATGTGGACAAACTCATGTTCATGACTCTCGCACAGGACCTTATCGCCCCTTTGCGCGAAAAATACAGTGACGAAAAAGTAATCAAGTATTTTGACGCCATGCTGGAAAACATGAGCGATGAACTTGATTCCCTGCGTATGATCGGCAAAAAGCCGCAAGCTGGAGAAGGCGGCATGATGTTCATGCCACCGCAGGCGGACACCATCCTCCATCCATACAAAGTCAACCTGCTCGTGGATAACACTGAACAGAACAGTCCTCCGGTGATATTTGAAGCCTACCCCACTTACCGCAACCTATTCGGCTCCATTGAAAGGGTTATGGACAGGCACGGCGGCTGGCGCACAGACTTCACTAAGATCAAAGCCGGTTCTTTCATCAAGGCCAACGGCGGCTATCTGGTTATCAACCTCATGGACGCCATTGTAGAGCCGGGCGTCTGGCCTACTCTCAAACGCTCACTCAAGACAGAAAAGATTGAAATCCAGACCTTTGATCCCTATTACTTCATATCCTCCACCGGCCTGAAACCGGAACCCATCGCCATGGACGTAAAAGTAGTGGTTCTGGGCGATCCCTATCTTTACCAGTTACTGCGCCATTACGATCCTGATGTTCCTAAGATTTTCAAGGTCCGCGCCGACTTTGAAACCTCAATGGACCGTGACGTGGATGCTATCAACTCAGTATCCAATTTTATCAGCCGCATGGTGGAAAAAGACGACCTGATGCCCTTTGACCGTACAGGTGTAGCTGCCATCATTGAGCAGGCCGTACGTATGTCCGGCAGGCAGGAAAAAATCACCACAGCCTTCCCGCTGCTGGCAGATTTACTGGGCGAAGCCAGTTACTACGCAGGGCGCAACGGTTCCACTGCTGTTGGGGCAAAACATGTTATCCAAGCCCTTGAAGCCCACCGCAAACGTTCAAACCAGAGTGAAGAACGGTTGCAGGAAATGATCGACCGCGGCAGCATCTACGTTGACACAGATGGTGCTGTGACCGGACAGGTCAACGGTCTGGCAGTTTATTCCATGGGCGATTACTCTTTCGGTAAGCCTTCACGCATTACCGCTGTAACTGCAATGGGCAAGGGTGGAATCATTAACATTGAACGTGAGGCCGATATGTCCGGCCCGACTCACAATAAAGGGATATTTATCCTTTCAGGCTTCCTGCGCCGCCAGTTTGCACAGGACAAGCCGCTCTCGTTGACCGCAAGTATTGCATTTGAGCAATCCTATGGCGGTATTGACGGAGACTCGGCTTCATCCACTGAACTCTACGCCCTGCTCTCCTCCCTTGCGGAAGTACCCATCCGTCAGGACATTGCCGTAACCGGATCAGTGAACCAGAAGGGTGAAGTCCAGCCCATCGGCGGCGTAAACCAGAAAGTTGAAGGATTCTACCTCTGCTGTAAACATGCCGGACTGACCGGGAATCAGGGTGTTATGATCCCTGAACCAAACGTCAAAGACCTCATGCTGCGCACTGAAGTTGTGGATGCTGTCCGCGAAGGCAAATTCCATATCTGGTCAGTGGAAAATATCGAGCAGGGAATCGAAATCCTTACCGGAGTGGAAGCCGGCCAAAAGGATACTGAAGGCAAGTATCCCGAAGAATCCATTTACGGGAAGGTAAATGAACGACTCATCGATCTGGCAGAAGGACTTAAGAACTTCGGAGCCAGTGATGATGAAAAGGATGAGAAGAAAAAGGAAAGCGGCGGTTCTTGCGGCTGTGGTAAGTAGCTAGCATATACAACTCTCAAAAGAATTACCCGGCAATGTCATGAATGATATTGCCGGGTTTAATTTACCTGAATCTAACACTTAGGAATTCCGCAACTCCTCAATAAGCCCTGTCAGTTGTTCACCAAGCCGCATAAGTTCTTCAACTGCTGCTGCAGATTCTCGCATGGCTTGAGCATTATCGTTGGCTATAAGATTTACTTCCTCTATGCCACGGTTGATCTGCTCACTAGCCGCAGATTGCTCTTCCGAAGCAGTCGCAATGCTACGCACCTGTTCTGCAGTAGTCTCAACAATTTCAACTATCTCTTCAAGGCTTTCACCAGCCCTGCCTGCCAATTCAGTACTGGACCCCACCATCTCTGCGGCATTCCCCATCTTCTCGATATTACGACGAGTTTCCGATTGAATTGAATGAACAGCCTGTCCCACTTCCTGAGTAGCCTGCATTGTTTTTTCAGCCAACTTGCGGACCTCGTCTGCTACAACCGCAAACCCGCGCCCGGCCTCGCCTGCACGCGCAGCTTCGATAGCAGCATTCAAAGCCAACAGATTAGTTTGATCGGCAATATCAGTAATTACAGTAATGACCTGTGAAATACCATCAGCATGCCCCCCCAAAACATCGAGTCCTGAAACCATTTCTTCGGAATATTTATTTACTTCTGAGATAGCAGTAACGACATTGGCAACAATCTTCCCACCATCTTCCGCCTTGGATTTTGCCTCTAAAGCACTCTCTGACGCATCCCCGGCATTCCGGGCAACCTCCAGCACACTGGCATTCATCTGTTCCATGGCTGTTGCCGATTCGGAAGTACGTTCACGCTGCGTCTCAGAACCACGGTTGGACTCATCAATCTGAGCGGTAAGTTCCTGAGTTGCACTGGAAACCTGCGAGACAATACCGGCCAGTCTTTCTGCTGCCTGCAACATACCTTCCCGCTTAGCATTTTCGGCTTCACTCCGAGCCTCGTCTGCTTCATTAAGTGCAATTTTTGCTTTCTCAGTTTGTTCCTGCGCTTCTTGCGCCATTTTTTCAGATTTGGATATATTCTCAACCAATCCAACCAACATCTCACGCAAAGCAGCATTAAGATCCAGCAACTCACCGCCGAACAACGAATCATCAAGCCGGACATTCATATTCCCACTCGCGACCTCTTTCGCTGCATCAGCCATAATTCCAATTGGTTTTGAAATTGAACGGGCAACAAAAAATATTGCTATCAGAACCACGATGAACGCGAACACACCTATGAGGATTAAATCATTAGTCAGACTTTTCGAACTGACCAGGATCTTATCCATGGGAGCACTTACCGCAAGGTACCAACGCTGGCCTGTTCCGGAAAATTCGACCGGAACATACTGAACCATGGACATAGCCCCAGTTGCAGCAGCCTTGCGGAGTTCAAAATAGGAATCCCCAGCCTCAATTGCCTTTTTCAAAGCCTCTTCATCTTGAAAAGATGCAACATCATAAATATTTTTATTTATAAAATCACTTTTTGGATGATAAATAAAATTTCCTGTGGGAGTCATGAGCCATGCATATCCAGTCTCATAAGGATTGATATTCGAAACAAGATCCATAATATTGGTAATAGGTAAATCAGCGCAAAACACGCCTTTAAAGACACCATTCACCATAATTGGAGAACAGATACTGACCATGGAAATATCTTTCCCGCCTACGTTGTAAACATAAGGATCAGTTATAAATGTCCGGCCAAATTCCTTCGGCTTGAGATAGTAATCTCCGTCTCCGGGAACATCATAACCCACGAGCGGATCAACCATAATTACTCCACCATCTCTGTACACGTATGGAACAAAACGCCCGCTGGCGTCATGATTAGAAGTTCCGGCATAATTTGCATCCTGACCATCAAAAGCATCTGGCTCCCAGCCGACGCATGCTCCTACATATTCAGGATTCCCGGCAACAAACCCTTTAAGCATCGCGATAACACTTTCTCGACTCAAATTCTTATTGTCTTCCTTAAGTCCACCAAAAGCTTCAGCAAAACCTTCTGCTTGATTTTGAGCTTTTGCTACATAAGCCAGCACTTTTTCGCCATAAGTACCGGCAAGGCCATAGAGCTCCCTTTCCGCAACAGCTTCAATAGCCGCAGAACTTTTATATGTAGCGACAACTTCAATACTTGCCAACGATATCAACAACAAAACTGCCACCGGGAGTAAAATTTTGTAGAGCATTTTCAAGTTCTTAAACCAATTCATTATCCCCTCCTTTAATTAATACCCCGAAAGAGGCAGACATACTGCCGGGCAAAGATTAGACTTAATTCAACTAAGATATTCACATTTTAAAATACATAAAATGAATCAAGATGTCATAAAAAACACATTAAATTTGAACAAAAAAACGCTCAGTCTAAAAAAGACTGAGCGTTTAAATGAAAAACAATCAAACTATAAAGGTCGGACAATCAAAGAACCGAGGAAACTCCCTTCACCTTCTTCAAAGCTACTGTCAGCACCCAGCAGACTAGTGTTGATCCAATCAGCAGGATGGGAGCTTTGATAAATGGTGATGCATCCATACCGAGCAGATAGTAGGCTCCGTAGTAAACCGCCAATGAGTGGAAAATATAAAGCCCGTACGAGCAGGCTGAAAAAGATTTCCAAAAATCATTAGAGCTGTTTACGAAAGCCTTGAACAAGGCAACTCCAGCCATGAGAGTACTATAAGCAAAAACATTAAAGCCAAGCGCATTGCCCAATTGAATCGGCAGTTCGGTTCCTCGGGCATGCATCATTCCTTTAAAGGTAAGATAAACTACTGCCGAGACAACACAGACTATCGACCACGGCAATAAACGTGGATTGTAACCCTGACGGGTAAACCAGTTGCGTTTCCAAGCAAGGATACCCAGCCAAAAATAAAGCAGGTAAACAATCAGGCGCAAAGGCTGAAAAACGATCAAATAGTAATCGGTAATCCATGTATCAACCGGGAAGAACTGGTTCATGCCCAGAAAAATACCGCTGGAAATCGCTATGAAAAGGACAGCAAGCAATGGCGATGGATTGCGGCTCATCCGCGGAGGACTTTGCAAACTTGGAAAAGACTTGTAGCAGCCGCTAAGAATTAAATAAAAGACAGTCAGCAATCCAAGAAACCAGAATACAGATTGGCTGTACATGGTTGTCCAGAACGGACCGGACCAGAATTCCATAAAGGATGGGGCCTTACCCCTCGAAAGCAGGATCATATACATGGCCGGAGGAGAAAGAAACAAGACTCCCAGCACCCACGGAATAATTATACGTTTAAATTTACCTGCCCAGAATCCGGACATGCTGTGCTTCTGTAACGAAGGAAGGGCAAAATATCCTGCCAGAAAAAACATTATAGCCATGATGGGTACATCAATAAGCATAACAGCATAGGTGAAAAACATACTCTGCTGCGGATCAACAACAAACCACCACTGTGGTGCGAACTTCATGTAACAAAGAGAAACGTGAAGTATTACAACAAAAAATATTGTTATAGCGCGCAGATTATCGAGGAAGAACATTCGCTGATTCATAACGCAAAAACCTCATAACTAAACGATTGTATAATCAACCTCTGATTATTCCCCTGTTAATCCCAAGTCAACCACTATCGCAAGCCAACTCACCAGCGAATAAAAAAGGGCCGGAGAAAACCCCGGCCCTTGAATGTTCATATGTTTTATATTGCTAAGCTCTGCGCAGCTCTTCAATAAGCTCGGAAAGCTGCTCGCCAAGGTGCATGAGTTCTTCCACCGCAGTGGAGGACTCGCGCATGGCCTGAGCATTGTCGTTGGCAATAAGGTTTACCTCTTCTATGCTCCGGTTGATCTGTTCACTTGCAGCAGACTGTTCTTCAGAAGCAGTAGCAATGCTGCGAACCTGTCCAGCGGTCTCCTCGACTATCTCGACAATACCCTTGAGAGCCTCGCCAGCCTTATTCGCTGACTCGGTGCTTGCAGAAACTTCGACGGCTGCTTTGGTCATACCGTCAATATTGTCACGAGTTCCGCTCTGGATGGCAGAGATATAGTCTCCAACTTCCTTGGTGGCATCCATTGTTTTTTCAGCCAGCTTGCGTACTTCATCGGCAACAACCGCAAATCCGCGTCCTGCTTCACCGGCACGGGCAGCTTCAATTGCTGCGTTCAAGGCCAGCAGGTTGGTCTGGTCAGCGATGTCGGTGATCACATTCATAATCTTGCCGATTCCATCAGCCTGTTCACCGAGCATACCCAGACCTTTTTCCATTTCAACGGTCATGCCCTGAACACGATTAATTCGCTCAACCACATCGTTAACGATGGTTCCGCCATTCTCAGCTTCAGTACGAGCATTGTCTGCGGAGTCGGCAGCTTCGGCAGCATTACGCGCAACTTCCATGACACTGGCGTTCATCTGTTCCATAGCAGTAGCAGACTCAGCTGTGCGTTCACGCTGGGTCTCAGAACCGCGGCTGGATTCATCAATCTGAGCGGTAAGCTCCTGACTTGCACTGGCAACCTGCGAAACAATACCAGCCAACTGCTCAGCTGCATGGAGCATACCTTCGCGCTTAGCGTTTTCAGCTTCCGCACGGGCCGCGTCAGCTTCCTTGAGAGCCACTTGAGCTTTCTCGGTCTGATCCTTGGCTTCCTCAGCCATCTTCTCAGCCTTGGATATGTTCTCTACCAGCCCGCTCAACATGGCTCGCATAGCTGAATGCAGGTCTTTGAGTTCTCCGCCGAAAATGGACTCATCAAGACGGACATTAAAATTACCGCCTGCAACTTCCATAGCTCCATCAGCAATAACTCTGATGGGTTTGGAAATGGAACGGGCTACAAAAAAGATTGCAATCATGACCAAGACAAGGGCAATGCCGCCCATGGTCAAAAGATCAAGAGTAAGAGAGTGCGCATCAGCAAGAATTTTATCCAAGGGTGCACTTACAGCAAGATACCAGCGCTGCCCGCTATCCTTGAATTCAATGGGGATATACTGAATCATGGATCTCTTACCATTCGCAGCAGCTACACGAATCTCAAAATAAGAATCCCCATTATCTAATGCCCGGCGTAAGTCCGATTTATTGGCAGACTTATCAACATCGAACATATTTTTACCAATACGATCTTCTGACGGATGGTAAATAAAATCGCCGCTCGGCATCATCAGCCACGCATAACCTGTACCGTAAGGACGAATCTGGGAAACGAGTTCGCTGATATTGGTGATGGGCATATCTACACAGACAACACCCAAAGGACGTCCATCAAGCATGATCGGCGCACCGATAGTAGTCAGCATTAGACGTTTGCCGTCAACATCGTAAGGATAAGGAGGAGTAATATACGGTCTGCGCCTTTCAATGGGTTTCAGGTAGTAGTCGCCGTCACCGGGAACAAAATACTCGGCAAGAGGTACAACCTTGATGTCCCCGCCGGCTCGGAAAGCATAAGGGATAAGGCGGCCGGTTTTATCATGTAATTCAGTATTGGCATATTCGGCATCGCGGCCGTCAAATGCATTGGGTTCCCAACCGTTACTGCCGCCGATAAAGTTATCATCACCCTTGATAAGACCGACAAGCATGGAGATGGCATCTCTCCTGCTGAGCTCAATATTCTCACGTCTGAACTGGGCAAAAGTGCTCGCCAGCCCCTGAGCCTGTCCTTGCGCATGGGTCATATAGTTGAGGATACGTCCGCTATACTCTCCCGCAAGGGCGGAAATTTCTTTTTTTGCAACCTTTTCAATAGCCTTAGAGCTACTTTGCATTGCAAAATATTCCATACTACCCAAAGTCAGCAGCAATAACGCTCCGACCGGCAGCATGATCTTGTACATCATTCTTAAATTCCTGAACCATTTCATCTGGTCACCACCTTAATTAAAGTTATAAATGATACCCTCACTATAACCCCGTCGCGCTAGTTATTTTCATTTTCGCTATGTGTCAATATTGACGTTAAACAATGAATCAACTGCACTAAAATACATTTTCGGCAAAATTTTAAATTAATTTATATGTAATTCTAAAACTTTACCCGTTATCATATCTGATCTATCATCAGCATAAGATTATCAAAGGACGAACAATGAAATTAAAAAAAATCGCCATAGTCGCGGCAATGGAGCAGGAAGGCCAAGCTATTTGCCCCGCACCGCGACACGAGAGAATAGGTAAATTCCCGATCCTAGCTGGAACTAATAAAGACAATGTAAGCTATCGCTGCATTGTTTCCGGGATAGGCATTGCACGTGCTGCCGAAGCAGCAAAGCTGCTTTGCGCTGAAAAACCGGACTTAATCCTGAGTATCGGTGTTTCCGGCGGATTGGCTGCCGGACTCGAAGCCGGAGCACTTGTAGCGGCAACTAGCATCCATTCAGACATTGCTGAATTTGATTCATGGTTTGAAGGAAATGACGACGCAAGGCTGCGCAGTGAATTGATTCCCAGTTGTGGCGAGATTCAATGCGGAAAGTTGATTACAGCCAATGAAGCAGTGCTTACCCCGCAGGATAAATTATTCATGCATGAGCGGACCGGCGCACTGGCGGTGGATATGGAATCAATAGCTGTGGCACAGACAGCTCAAAAAGCAGGAATTCCCTTCGGCTGTATCCGGGCAATCAGCGATGATTCAAAACGGGGCATCCCGCAGGAATCACTGGCCGGTGTTGATGAATCCGGCAAAACACAGCTGGGACCTATTTTAAAAGCAATAATGAAACGGCCCAGCCTTATTTTTGAACTTATTCCCATGGGGCGGGATTATTCAAAGGCTTTGAAAGGCCTTGAAAAAATTTTGAAATAAAAAAGGCCCGTTGAAGATTTCTTCAACGGGCCTTTTTGAATTCTACTGAACTATTTTACACTTACACCTTTCAGGGCAAGCATAGCGCCTTTAATGGGACGCTTTACGGAATCTGCAACAGCTGTGGGTTCGAAACCGCAGTGAACCATGCAGTTTGCGCAGCGGGGATCGTTACCTACGCCGAACTTATCCCAATCAGTATCCTCCATGAGTTCCTTGTAGGAAGAAACAAAACCGTCTTCGAGCAAGTAGCATGGGCGCTGCCAGCCATGCACGGAACGGCAGGGGTTACCCCAGGGAGAGCATTTGTAATTGGGCTGGTTTCCGGCGAGGAAGTCGAGATAGAAGCTGCTGTGGCTGAAATCCCAGTTCTTGTTCTTGCCGATGGTGAAAATTTCACGGAAAAGCTTTTCACTCTGCGGACGGGTCAGGAAAGCATCCTGATCTTCTGCTGCTTCATAGCTGAAGGCAGAGGAAAGGGTCATGCCGTCTACTTTGAGGTCCATGAGGAAATCAAAGAATTCAGCAGCCTTTTCAGCAGTCTGGCCGCCAAAAAGAGTGGTGTTGGTGTTTACGCGGAAGCCCTTGGACTTGAGCAGCTTGATGGCGCGAACAGCGGAATCAAAAACACCCTGTTTGCAGACAACTTTATCATGAACTTCAGCAGGACCATCCAAATGGAGGTTGAAAGTCAGATACGGGCTGGGTTTGAACTCGTGAATGCGCTCAGGCATGAGGATGCCGTTGGTGCAGAGGTAAACAAATTTTTTACGCTTGATAAGCTCGCTGACGATGGTCGGAATCTCGGGGTGCAGCAAAGGCTCACCACCGGGAATGGAAACAATAGGAGCACCGCACTCTTCTACTGCATCAATGCATTCCTGAACGGAAAGACGCTTATTAAGGATTTCCGGCGGCTGATTAACCTTGCCGCAACCCTTACAGCGCAGGTTGCACTGGAAAAGAGGTTCGAGCATCAGAACCAGCGGGTAATGCTTGTTGCCCTTCAGGGTCTGAGTGAGAATGTATTTACCGAGTCTAGCTACTTGAATTGCAGGAATTGCCAAGGTCTTAACCTCATTTCCGCCTCATGGGGGCGGGTTGTTTTATTCAGCTGTCTTTTTACCTTCGCAGGCTTTAACCAGCTTTTTACAGGAATCAACTTTTAATAATTTTGCATCAAAGCATTTGCTATGCAGGGCCTTGTCATAATGAACACAGGCTTCCTCTACTTCGTCATCTTCCAACAAGGCTGTTGCCAGTCCAAGACGGTTCATAGCAAAGTCAGGCGCGACTTTAACGGCCTTTTCATAAAATTCTAGAGCATTGTCCATGTCCCCGATACTGATGGGAGCGGAGGGAGCTTTCAGATAAAGCTCACCCAGAAAGCGATCCGGTCCTCCGTGATCTACTTCGGGAGAAAGCTTGGACGCTGCGAGTGCTTCTTGCTCCATACGGGGCACAAGGTCAAGACCCTTCATAGGAGCAAGCTGAGCCTCTTTAGCAATTAAATAAGCCAAAAGATAGTGCCCCAGACCGGATTGCTTATTTTTAGCAAGATATTTTTCTAATTTTACCTGTGCAGATTTAGCATAATCAGCTTTCTTGACCGCTCCGCTTTCCAGTAACCATGCAGAACAGGCTGCCCCCTGCAAGATATCGTTGCCTTTGGAGGAATTAAAAAGAACCTCTGCCTGCGCCTGAGAACAGGGCTTCCAGAGGACCACTCCATCAGCATCATACTCATAAAGAGGCAGGTCATACTTTGCAGAACAACCGCAAATCAGCAACACAATCAATAATGGGAATAGACGCAGCCCTTTCATTATTTCAAATCCTTGTCTGCGGGATTGAAACCGGAAGTCTGCAGCAGATTAAGCAGTTCCTTTGCAGACGGGTCTTTAGACATATCCAGAAGCACAGCCTGCAAACGGAAAGCATCATCGTTAGTCTTACCGAACCAAACCACCGGACTGTTAGGCAGTTCATTAGAAGTATAGATAACCTTGGTGCCGGAATAACGGTCTGAATCCTTGATCACAGAATATTGCACAGCATCAAGCACCACACCAGAGACCTTCCCTTTATTGACCTTCCTGAGCATACGCAATGCCTTGTGCGTACCTTCCACGGCAAAATCACCGCCCTTTTTACTGTCGAACAGGATTTCAAGGGACTGCGGGGTATAAAGCATGGAGCCATAGACAGTGCCTTGAATACCTTCCGGTGAATCAGGACCGGCAGCAGGAACAATCAAACGCCAGACATCCTTTTCCATGCCCTGCGGTAAAGTTGAAGCCACCGGAATCATGGAAAACTTAGAACCGTACGACTTAAAAAATGTCAGCCCGCAGATGGACCAAGCAGGTTGATTCTTGCCCAGAGAATCGAGAGCCGCGTTCAGGTCGTTGTAGTAAACGCCCTTCACTTTCTCACCCAATTTGGCGGTAAGGTATTTAGCCAGTTCATCCATAACCGGCTGGGCCTCGGCAGTGGTTCCCGGCTGCCCGGGTTGAATAATGGCAAAATCAAATCGTCCGGCATGAACAACAGAACTCAATCCCAGAACCATAACAAATGCAAATGAGATAACTCTTCTGAACATAGATTACTTTCCTTTGATCCTTTCAATCAGTCTGAACACGGCAGGCAGGACCACCATGCAACCAACAAGACAGGTAGCGGAACCGGTAACCATGATCCCGCCCAACGAAGCAAGGCCGCGATGGTGGGCCAATAACAGCCCCCCGAAACCGATCATGGTGGTGCAAAAGCTAAGTCCTACCGCCACCGGGGTACTGGTATGGTAAAGGCGTTCCCCTTTGGAAAGCTCCTTCCAGCGGGCCAGAAAATGGACCCCGCCGTCAACACCGATGGCTATAAGAACAGGAATAGCAAAGAAATTGGCTAAATTAAAGCTCAGTCCGGTAATCCCCATAATCTCCAGCAACCAGAAAATTCCGGCAAACAGGGGGACAAGGGTCAGCAGCACGTAGCTGATACTGAATGAACTAAGGAAAAGGATCACTGAAACCAGAATGATGGTCAGTCCGGCCGCCTCAAGGAATGTCTCCCGCATTAGCAGGGAGGATTCAAGGACTACCACCGGCACCCCGGTAACTTCGGGATCAATCTTGCGCAGGTCAGCTACAAATCCGGTCAGCTTCTCGAAATCCCAGACATTCTCTACCGGAGAAATCTTAACCATAAAGCTGCCGTCCTTACCTACGTAGAGAGAACGCAGATGGTCGGGCAAATCATTAGGGGTAACGGACTGCACTTCCAGAATTTCCTTAAGCCAGGCAAAAGAACTGGAAAGCTCGTTGACCAGACGGGCCTGAAGCGGAGTAAGATTGACGGCATCCGCAGGATTCTTCTGCAAAATCTCAAGGCAGGAATCAGCCCGCTCAATGATTTTACCAACCTGATCCAATTCCTGCTTGGCTCCTGCGGAAAATAATTTTTCCTCAAGTCCTTCAAGGGATTCAATCAAATTTTCAAGTGAAGCAACCACTTCAGCAGGAACCAGATGAGCATTACGCGCATCAAGGTTGATTCCCTTCAAAACCTCTGCTTCGCCGCGCAAAATATCAGCCTTCTCCTTTTGTTCGTCAGGCAGGAAATCCAAAATGGATTCAATGCGTCCGACAGAAGGGACCTGTTTCAATTCCGAGATCAGAGACTTTACAGACTCAAGGTCCGGGCGGGTCATAACGGCGAACCATGTGGACTCATCGGAATCGTTGATCAGCACGTGCTCATATTCAACAGACTCCAGCCCCTTAGCCTGCAATTCAAGCAGGTTATAGTTAAATCCGGCCTTCTGAAAACCGGGAAAAGCCAGCGCGGTAAGCAGACCGAAAACGACCAGCACTGTTACCGGACGGGAAATAACCTTTTCCATGAACGGCAAAGTCGCCATGCGCGGACGGGAAGACGGAAACCAGTTACGCCTGCCTGCGATAAGCATTGCCGACGGCAACACGGTCAACATGGCAATCAAACAAAAGATAATCCCTGTTCCACCCACAAGGCCAAGCTCGGCAAGACCTACAAAATCCTGCCCCAGTACGGCATAGAAAGCACAGACAGAAGTCAAACCGCCCAACAAGACTCCGGGTCCGGTATGAACCAGAGCTTCTTCCACCGCCTCATCCGGGGACATGCCGGAATCGGAAGCCTCTACATAACGCATGACAATGTGAATACCGAAATCCACACCGATACCGACCAGCACAAGGGCAAAGACAATGGACAACAGGTTCAAACTGCCAAGCGTGACCAGCGTAAAGCCGAAAGTCCACGCCATAGCGCAAAACAATGATCCCATTACCAGCATGGGCCGCAGCCAGCCATGAAGGATAAACATAAACAGCAGGCCCACCACAATCACCGAAATGATAGCTGCAATGGTCATATCCTGATCCGTTGTATGCATTTCATCAGCAGAAAGCACCGGACGTCCGGTGAGTCCGGCTTCAACTCCCGGATATTCCGCCCGTACAGTTTCCAGAGAAGAGCGCACGAAATTTAGCGAAGGACCGATCACATCCATGACCCGGAAATCCTTCTTAGGCAGGATGCGCATGATCAGCAGCTTACCGTTACGGGTAAAGAAATACTGGATCCCAGCTTTATCCAGATCAAAAACAGGGGCATTCATAGTCTCAAGGGTCGGACCGGAAACAAGGGAGGACTCCATCTCGCCCACAAGGTTACCCAGAGCGCCGATAAACGGACCGAACATTTCCGAATCGGCAGTGCCGCCTTTATCACCGGAAAGAAGACCTGAAGTCATATCCAGAAAACGGGACAATCCCGGAGCTTCGAACCACTCTTTACCGAGCGGACCGAAATCACGGGCAAGAGAGACAAACTGGCGCAACTCATCCGGGGAGGCAAACATAAGCACTCCCGGTCCCATATCACGGGCAGACATGGCATAATGCACTTCCCTGATAAGATCAGGCCGCTTATTAAGCTTTGTGGCAAGGGTTGAGGCGAACTGCTCGGCCTTGATTTTGCCGGCTTCAGTGCCTCCGGTCTTGATGACCACAAACATATACTCCTGATCACCGAAATTTTTTATCTGCTCAAGATTGCGCTTTTGAAAGGGAAGTTCATGGGAAATAAGATTATCCTGATCACTGTCCAGCTTGAGCCAGAGAGCCGAAGATCCAGCGCAAACAGCAGCCAGTAATACAGCGGAAATAACAATGGCAACGGGTGCCTTGCGAACCAGCTTCCAGATGGAGCGGATCACTTTTTCTAAAAAGCTATAAAAAATATTCATTAAATAATGCCCACTGTGAAAAACCGTCAGGGGTCTTTTTTTAAACATGGCGAATAATCAAAGAAGGCAAACTATCATACAGTTTGCCTTCCATAATTAACACGAATTCCAATCTTCCGTACAGGGAAGAGAAATCCATTTACGAAGTCTTTGCAGTACGGATTCCAAGATCCTTCACGGTTTTCCAAGCAGAACCGGTTATCTTGTGCGCTTCCTTGAGCACATCATCCATAGCGGCGATGAATTTATCTACATCTTCATCATTAATCATCAGCGGAGGCAGGATTTTAACAGTATCAAGACCGTGCCCGGCTACCTGACTGAGGATATTGTGCTTTTCCAGTAAGGGCATGGTAATCATCTGGCAGAAAAGATCGTCATTCATCTTATGCAGAAGCTTCCAGCTGGCCTTAAGAGCCATGGATTTAGGTTCACCGAACTGCATGCCGATCATGAGCCCCTTTGCGCGCACTTCAGTCAGCATTTCGTACTTATCAGCGAGATTCTGCAAACCTTCTTCAATGCGCTGTCCCATACGGGCGGCATTTTCCACCAGTTTCTCTCTTTCAAGAACTTCAAAAGTGGCCAGCCCGGCAGCCATTGCCAGATCGTTCTGACCAAAAGTGTTGGAGTGGGCAAAACAGCGTTCCATGGAATCGAAAATTTTGCCGTGAATTTCACGGGTGGTGATGATTGCACCTACCGGGATATAACCACCGGAAAGAGCTTTGGAAATGACCAGAATATCGGGTTTAACGCCCCAATGATCCACAGCGAACATCTTTCCTGTACGTCCCATGCCGCACTGGACTTCATCGGCGATCATGTAGGTTCCGTATTTATCGCAAAGTTCGCGCACCCCCTCAAGATATCCGTCTTCAGGAACGAAAACACCTTTACCCTGCACGGTTTCAAAAATAAACGCGCCTACATCACCGCCCTTAAGAGCTTCTTCCAGAGCAGCAAGGTCGTTGAACGGCACAGGCACACAATCAGGCAGAAGCGGTTCGTTACGATCCCTGAATTCATGGTTTGCGTTTACGGACAGAGAACCGAGGGTCAATCCGTGGAAAGCATGGTGGCAGTGGACCAGCTTGTGTTTGCCGCTGGCCTGACGAGCAAATTTGAGCGCACCTTCTACACCTTCAGTACCGGAATTGGTAAAAAATACGGCTTCAAGGTCACCGGGAGCAAGCTCTGCAAGTTTTTCAGCAAGCATGCCGGACATGACTCCAAGGTCCATCTGTACGATGCTGGCAGTCTTCTCATCCATAACTTCCTTGAGCACGTCAGCAACATGGGGGTGGTTGCGTCCAATGTTGTAGACGCCGAACCCGGACAGAAAATCAAGCACCTGAACGCCCTTGGCGTCAGTCAGATATGCGCCTTCGGAAGAGACGTAATTGCGGTCATACCCGATAACTTCAAGAACACGCACAAACTGGGGGTTTACAAATTTCCGGTGCAAATCGTAGGCTTCAGCCATTCTTTCTCTATATTTATTAACAATCTCAGAACTCATTTTTTCAGGCTCCAATTTATTCCAATATTAACTGCGGATTATTTTCGGGGAAAATACTCCGCTTCACCCCTGTGGTCAATGTCTTATAATCAAGTTCATCCCGAAACTGTGCCATTGCCAAATGAAACGATGAAATGTAGTATAAATAGTTAAACAGAAAACAAAAACGGCGACACATGCCGTGAATTATATGGAGGCCTAAATGGTTGAAGTTATCAGGGCTGAGACAGCCGGATTCTGCATGGGCGTTGACCTTGCCCTCAATAAACTTGATTCCCTCATTGAAAAAGACGAAGACAGAAAAATATACATTTTAGGACCGATTATTCATAACCCTCAAGTACTTGAAGATTATGAAAAGCAGGGTGTTTTCACCGCCAAAACCCCGGATGAAGTACCTGACGGAGCCTACGTGGTAATCCGTGCACACGGCATTCCCAAAGCAGTAGAAGAAGACCTGCGCAAACGTGGGGTAAACGTCATTGACGCCACCTGCCCCAAAGTGAAAAAAGCGCAACTGCTCATCCAGCGCAACACTGAAGATGACCGCGTGCTGCTCCTCTACGGAGAAGACAGTCACCCGGAAGTAAAAGGACTACTCAGCTACGGCCCAGCCGGACCGCATCTTTTTGATTCCCTTGAAGAACTTCAGGCCATTGATCTGGACCCGAACCAGAAATACTGCCTCGCAGCCCAGACCACTCAGGACCGTGCGGTTTATGATGACTGCATCAACTATCTTGAAAACAAAGGCATTGACTTCGTAACTCTTAAAACTATCTGTGATGCCACCCGCCAGCGTCAGGATGAAGCAATTTCTCTCTCTGAAGAAGTTGACCACATGATCGTTGTAGGTGGACGCATTTCCGGTAACACCCGCCGCCTTGTACAGGTTGTTGAAACTGCAGGAACTAAATGCACTCATGTTGAAACTGCCGATGAGCTTCCCCTTGAAGAGCTCAAGCATATGAAAAAAATCGGCCTCACCGCCGGGGCTTCCACTCCCAAACGTCTGGTAGATTCAATTCAGCAGATTCTGGAAGCTTTATAAAATCATCAAAAAGCACAAAAAAGGCCCGCAACTCCCAAGGAATTGCGGGCCTTTTTAATTTTCATTCAGCTACACATCACTGCCCTGCTCAACCACAGTCTGATTCCATTCATATTTCTTAAAACTCTGCTTAAAGAAGAGAGAATAAAGAACCGGACAAAGAATCAGGGTCAGTACAGTGGCGAACATAAGCCCGGACATGATGCAGTTGGCCATAGGCCGCCACATTTCCCCGCCCTGTAATGAAAGCGGAACCATACCTATGATGGTTGTAGTTGCAGTCATAATGATCGGCCGTGCCCTCTCAAGGGAAGCCAACACAATGGAATTATCCAGAGTAAGCCCTCGACCGCGCAGGATTTCAATACGGTCAATGAGCATAATGGCGTTGTTTACGATAATCCCCAGCAGACTGATCATTCCGAGCATGGGCATAAACCCGAAGGGAGAATTCGTCAGGATCATACCCGGAGTAATACCGCACATCATGGGCGGCAGGGTCAGCAGGATAATCAGCGGACGCCGCACGGAGTTGAACTGGAAAACAAGCACCAGTACCAAGAGTCCCATAGCAAGAGGCATGTTGGCGTTGATCGCTTCCTGACTTTCCTGACTCTTCTCGAACTCGCCGCCGTAAGCTACGGAATATCCCACCGGCCAGTTTTCGGACTGCATCATCTTTTCAATTTCAGGACGTACAGCATCAAGGGTCTGCATGGCAAAATAGCCGTCAAAGAGGTCGGCCTTAACGGTCATAGTCCTTGTCTGGTCCCTGCGGCGAATATCCGAGGGCTGCCAGACCAACTCAGATGTTGCGATCTGACTCAATGGAACATTCTTCTGATCCTGATAGGAATAGACGTTCAAACTTTCCAGCTTGTCCAAACGGTCACGGAAATCACCCTCCGTACGCAACATGATAGGAATGTTGGTATCCCCGTCACGATAGGTCGAAGCCTGATAGCCGCTCATACTGGATTGCAGGCTGAGCGCCACATCAGAACTGGTCAGTCCGGCCTGACGAGCCTTATCCTGATCCACATTCACTTCCATTTTCTTGGTCCACTGTCCCCAGTCATCCCAGACACGCGCTACACCGGGAGTTTTCTCCACAATAGCGGTAATCTTATCACGCAAATGGTAAAGTGTTTTTTGATCCGGACCGGAGATACGAATCTGTACCGGGGCACCCACCGGAGGTCCGTTCATCAGTTTTTTGAGACTGAAGTCTGCATCGGGAAACTCGGATTTAAGCTTCGTACGGGTACGTTCGATCACCTCATCAGTAGCTTCAACACTCTTGGTGTTGACTACAAATGTTGCGAGGTTGTCGTTACGCTGCTCAAGGTTGAGCGGCAGATACCAGCGCGGACCGCCGTGTCCGATAAAAGTACCGATACTTTCAACGCCCTTATCTGCAAGCAGAAACTGCTCCAGCCTGCCGACCTCATCCGCAGTGGAGGTAATGTCGGTCCCAAAAGGCTGCCAGAAATCAATGGTGAACTGGGCACGCTCGTTAGGCGGAAAGAACATTTTGGGTACGAACTGGAATCCCCAGAAGGCTGCCATACAACCAATAAGGACAACAGCAAGAAAACTGGGACGGTGGCGCAGACAAAAAAGGAGCATGGCCCTGTAGATACGGTACATGCGACTTGAAAAAGTCTGAATCACTACTTTGGGCTTAAGCACGTAGTAGCAAAGCATGGGAACCATGGACATGGACAGCCCCCAGGAACAAATCAGGGTAAGGCTGACAACGATAAACAGGGAAAAACAAAATTCTCCTGTAGCATTCTCTGCCAACGGAATGGGAAGAAATGCGAAAACAGTGGTTAGAGATGCAGCCAGAAGCGGCATCCATAACTCAGAAACTGCCCCGACAACAGCCTTTAACCGCTCTTCACCTCTAGCCAGCCGCACAAGGATGGCTTCTGACACAACAACCCCGTTATCAACCAGAATACCGAGCGAGATAATCAACGAGGCAATTGAAATTCGCTGCAAGCCTACGTCAAACAACGGCATCAACCCAAGGCAACCAAGCATAGCCATTGGCACCAGCGAACCGGCAATAAGTCCGGTGCGAAAACCTGCAAAGGCAAGAATGACCACAACTACGAATACAAATGATTCAAGCAGGTTAATCATAAAGTCGGTAACAGCTGTATCAACATAGTCCGGCTGGTAAACAACCACATTGTATTCCATGCCGTGGTAGAGATTCTTGGAAAGTTTATCCAATTTGGCGGTAACCAGCTCACCGACTTCCAGAATGTTATTTCCGTCAGCCATAGAAATAGCCAGCATGATGCACGGTTCACCGTTATAGCGAGCCATAACTCCCGGGGGATCAGCAAAACCATGGGTGATCTCGGTTACATCAGAAAGCTTGAGCGAAGACTTCATGCCCTCAACACGCAAGGACATGTTTCTGATATCATCAACAGACTTGAATTCGCCGGTGGGTTCAATATAAATGCGCTCCGGTCCGACCTTAGCCGAACCACTGGGACGGATCATATTCTGCTGGCTGAGCATCTGGGCCAAAGCAAAAGGAGTTATCCCTGCCGCAGCCATACGTGAGTTGGAAAAATCCACAAAAACCCGCTCGTCCTGCAATCCCCAACGGTCAACTTTCCCGACACTCGGAATAGAAAGCAATTCATCGCGGGTATAGTCGGCAACATCTTTGAGTTCTCGGTAAGTAAAACCGTCCCCGGTCAGGGCTACCACGATACCGAACACATCCCCGAATTCATCGTTGACTATCGGTTCGTAGGCTTCAGCGGGCAGATCCTTCTTGGCATCAAGGACCTTGTTGCGCAGCTGTTGCCAGATCGGGGTCATGTTTTTCTGGTTTTCCTGAAACTCGACCTCAATAATAGAAAGCCCGGTCATGGACTGGGAACGAACGTTTTTGATAACGTCGATTTCCCTGATTTTCTCTTCCAATTTATCAGTAACCAATTCCTCCACCCTCTGCGGGGAAGCACCGGGGAAAACGGTACTGATAACAGCTGTTCGGATCGTAAAATCAGGGTCTTCGGATTTCGGGATACTGAAAAAGGTGGAAACGCCTGCAACAGCAATTAAGACAAACAGGATAATGGAAGTCCTGTTGTTTTCAATGCACCATCTGGCAAGATTCACGACAGCCCCCCGACATTACGTACCTTCAGACCATCCTTAAGTGAGTGCACACCACGAGTGACCACAACTTCCCCTGATTTGAGCCCATTCTTAATCAGAACGCCCTTAAAGGAAATGTTACCGATCTCAACATCACGGCGCTTAACTACAGAACCATTCTCCACAACCCAGACGTGCTTGCTGCCGTCAGGATTGCCTACGATAGCCGAGGGAGCCACATAAATATTCGAATTCTCGGAACGTCCGGCAAATCTGACATTACCGGACATGCCGCTACGCACCAGCTGCTGGGAATTATCAAGGTAGACCTTAACCGGGAACGAAGCACCTTCATTGGTTCCGATACCCACTTCCATAATTACTCCCTGCATTACCTTACCGGGCAGTGCATCAAAAGTGACCTGCACCTTCTCACCTTCGCTCACGGTTGCAATCAAGGTATCAGGCAAAGAGATAGACATCTTCATCTGCTTACCTGCATTGAAACCGACAACCTTCTGACCGGATTGTACGTTCTGATGAACATTCACGGCTACAGCACCGACCCAGCCATCAAAAGGAGCCTTAAGCACAGTGTAGCGCAGGCGTTTACGAGCAATATCGAGCTGCTTGGCAGATGCATTCAGCTGAGCCTGATAAGACTTGAAATCCGCCTCAGCCTGATCAAGCTCTGACTTGGAGACAACTTTACGCTTATAGAGTTGCTCAATGCGGTCAACATCGGCCTTGGCGCGCACATAATTAGCCCTAACCTGTTCAAGGTTGGACTCTGCCTGACGAACTTCAAGCTCGTAGTCAGCAGGATCGAGACGGGCAATAACTTCTCCGGACCGAAATTTGCGACCGATCTGGTCACCGGGGAAAGAAGTTATCTTTCCGCCCACACGGAAAGAAAGGTCTGACTGCAAGGCATCCTCGGCAGTACCGGAGAAAACCCACTGCCTGCCGGAGCCTCCTTCACCTACCTGCATAGTCTTTACCGGACGTAGCACTTCCTGCACCGGAGACGGCTTTTCCTTACAACCTGTCAAAGCAAAACCAAGTACCAATATTGATACAAATATTAACTTTTTCATTTTAATATCCTCCTAGCAGCAGATAAATGCCACTACTCTTCTGGACAGGATTTCTAAAATTTCTTCAATTCGCTCGGGAGTCATTTCATCCCAGCCCACGCGGTCAGTAAAAGCTTTGGACTTGACGAACTTAAGCACAATACCAATCAACGCAGTTCCCACTGTCATGATTTCTGTATTCGAAGCACCCTCAGGTAAAGCAGCCTGAAGCACAATATTCATGGATTCTATGGATGGTTCAAAGAACTCTTTATCCAACAACGGGTAGACTTCACTGGGAGCAGCCATTTCACGGTTAATCAGCATAATCCCCCAGATGGTAATCGGATCGCTCAGAACTCCCAACATTTGGGAACGAAAGAACCAGGCGACCAACTCTTCCTTGGAAATTTCACCGGATTTGAAACGGTCGGTCTGTTCCTGAACAGCACTAAGACTGGGCATAATCTCGTCGCGGAAGCGGATAATTTCACGGATAACCGCTTCGTATAGTCCTTGTTTACCACCGAAATGATACCCAACAGTAGCCAGATTCACTTCGGCCTCTGAAGCAAGATTGCGCATGCTCACACCGTTGAAACCGTTCATGGCAAACAGTCTTAAACCGACTTCGATAAGCTTCTGGCGAGTTTCTTCTCCGCGTGCCTTATTTGTCTTTCCCTTGGGGTGTTGCGTCATAATATTGAGCCTCTCAACTGAGTTTTTTGATTCTTTACAAGAACAGAAATAATCAGTGATCAGTACAAAGTCAAACGTTTGTTTAAATATTTCGTTTAAAAAATACGTTTAAACTTTTCTTTATTAATTTAGACTTTAACTACGGTATCTTAAGCCAAACTAAGAGATGATACTTTTCAAGAATCCAATAATATTTTAGAAATTATTCAATTAAAAGATCAACGATCTACCAGAAGGAAATCAGCATGAAAGCATTACTGGTTATAGATATGCAAAAAGCATTGTTTGCAGCAGGAAACCGTTACGATGCTGCCGGAGTAATCAGCAGAATAAATTCGCTTATAGAGCGAGCTAGGGCCAAGAACCTCCCGCTAATATTTATCCGGCACAACAGCGAAGATGACGGACTGCAACAGAATTCAGACGGTTGGCAGATTCTGGACGAACTTGATTTTCGCCCTGGTGACCTAATTATGGAAAAGAGCAATTGCGACTCATTTTGCCAGACCGAACTTTCTCAAATGTTGGATGAAATAAATGTGAAGGAACTGATCATCACCGGATGCTGCACAGATTTCTGCATAGACACCACAGTTCGGCAGGCTGCAAGCATGGGCTACAAAGTGCACGTTGCATCAGATGCACACACCACAGCGAGTAAGCCCTATCTTGATGCCGAAACAATCATTAAACACCACAATTTTGTCTGGTCGGAGTTGTACGCGCCAATATTGGTAAGGGTGGAACCTACAGCTACAATACTTAACGAGTTGTAAAACAAAAAAGTCCCGCCAAAACAAGTTTAGCGGGACTTTATATTTATTAAAATAAATTAAGTTAGCTTAATCGTGTAGCCTCCAGAACATGCTCAATAGTCTTGAGCTTATTCAATGACCGGTGCAGGTGTCCGAGGTCGGTGACTTCCACGGTAAATTCGAGCACAGAACTGCCGTCCAAATCAGACTTAAATTCACCGGAATCTATGTTCACGTCCATCTCGGTAAGCACGGTACAGATTTTTGCCAGCATACCTTTATGGTTACGGCAACGAATACGAATCTGAGCCGGATGCTGGGACTCTTCCTGCCCTCCGGTCCATGAAACGCTGAGCAGACGTTCTTCTTCAAGATTCTTGATATTGGGACAAGTGGCAGAATGGATAACCACTCCTCGACCACGGCTGATATAGCCGATGATCGGCTCACCCGGAAGCGGTGTACAGCACCCGGCAAAACGGATGAGAACGTTATCCACCCCTTCAATATCAATTGAGTTGGCAGCGCTTTTAGCCTTATCTCCTTCAGTCGCGTGCTGTGGATGCTCCTGCTTGGGGGTTTCTGTCTCAACACCCTCAATTTCATTCATAACAGCATGCAGACGGCCCAGCACCTTACGCGGTGTTATCCGCGAGTAGCCGATATTCGAAAGCAGGTCATCAACATGGCCGAAATTAAATTCATCGGCCAGCATGACGAAATAACCGTCTTTCATGGCCTTAGCCACATTGATGTTCATGCGCCGCCCTTCCTTCTCAAGCAACTCCTTGGCAAGCATGATGGAGCTGGTCCGCTCCTCAGTACGGATGTAATGCTTGATGCGGGTACGGGCTTTGGCTGTTTTTACAAACTTAAGCCAGTCACGACTGGGCTTGCGTTTCTTGTCGGTAAAAACTTCAATGGTGTCACCGTTCTTGAGCACGGAGTTAAGCGGAACCATGCGTCCGTTAACCTTTGCCCCGGTACAATGGTTACCGACCTCGGTATGAATCGAGTATGCAAAGTCAACCGGTGTAGCCCCATCGGGAAGCTCTTTAATCTCTCCGGTGGGAGTAAAAACATAGACCTCATCGTTGAAGAGATCGAACCGCAGTGAAGCCATGAATTCACGAGGATCCTCAAGCTCCCGCTGCCAGTCCATAATCTGTCTGAGCCATGAAAAACGCTCGGCATCACGGTTTTGCTTGGAATCACTTCTGCCGGACTCTTTGTATTGCCAGTGTGCGGCAACACCGTATTCCGCAACCTGCTGCATCTCTTCAGTTCTGATCTGAATCTCAATTCGTTCACCCTCCGGTCCGATAACCGTGGTGTGCAACGACTGATACATGTTGGCTTTTGGAATAGAAATGTAGTCCTTAAACTTGCCGGAAATAGGTTTCCACATGGAGTGGACCAGACCCAGCACGGAGTAACAGTCCTTAACCGACTCAACAATCACCCGGAAAGCAATGATGTCATACACCTGATCGAGGCTCAGGTTCTGACGCTGCATCTTTTTATGAATGCTGTAGATATGCTTGGTACGCCCGTAAATAGTCCCCTTGATCTCGTTGTTATCAAGAATTCCGTTCAGCAACCCGATTACGTTATCAACATACTCTTTGCCGATAGTGTGCTGGCGCTCCAAACCGTCGGTAATATCCTGATAAACGTCAGGCTTGAGGTAATAAAGACAGAGGTCCTCAAGATCACGCTTAACCATGTACAGCCCGAGCCTGTTGGCAAGGGGAGAATAAATATCCATGGTTTCCTGCGCGATGAGCAACTGCTTGTAACTCTTCTGAAAATCGAGGGTGCGCATGTTGTGCAGGCGGTCGGCAAGCTTAACCATAAGCACTCGGATATCCTCAGCCATGGCAAGAATCATCTTACGAATGTTCTCTGCCTTCGCGATGGCCTTGGATTCAAAATCCATCATACTGATCTTGGTCACGCCGTCTACGATATCAGCTACTTCTTCACCGAAGAGATCTGCAATCTCATCAATTGTGGTATCAGTATCTTCAACGGTATCGTGCAGCAAACCTGCGGCAACGGTGGGTTCATCAAGCCGCATATCAGCCAGAAGCTTTGCAACGTGCAACGGATGAGCAAGATAAGGCTCGCCGGAAAGACGCACCTGCCCTTCATGAGCACGTGCGGAAAAGACGTAAGCCCTCTGGATCAGGTCCAGATCAGGGTCATCAATATAAGAACTGACAATGTCAGTGATTTCGTTAATGCGTATCATAATTACTGCTGTAAACTCGGTTTCTTCTGTAATGGTGCGGGAATCCACCACTCGTTGGCATTATAGTCCAGTCCTGCGGGTTCCACTTTCAAACCCTTGATTCTGCTACTGAAAACAGGCAGAGCCATGGGAACATAAAGGAAGCAGTACGGCTGCTCTTCATGCATGATTTCCTGAATGCGGTCATAAATGACCTTACGCTCGGACTGATCCAGAGTGGTTCGTCCTTTTTCAAGCAGCTCATCAAGCTCGCTATTCTTATATTTGATAAAATTCAGCCCGCCGTCGACGGCTTTGGATGAATGCCAGACAGTATAACTATCAGGGTCCTGTAGTATATTCCAACTGAGTATTGTTGCATCAAAACGGCCTTTCATAATAAATTCCTTTAGGAAAGCCGCCCACTCTACAGTTCTGATTTTAACTTCGATTCCGATCCCCTTCAAACGGTTCTGAATAATTGTTGCAGCCTTAATACGCAAGGAATTTCCCTGATTGGTAATAATTGTAAATGAAAACGGTCTGCCGTCTCTATCAATTATTCCGTCTCCGTCAGTATCCGTCCAACCTGCTTCCTTGAGTAAAGCTTTTGCTTGCTCCGGTTTGTAGCCATAAGGTTTCAACTTATCATTATAAACCCATGTTCCGGGCTTATAAGGACCCATAGCAGGATAGCCCATCCCGAGCAGGACTCCCTTTACAATCTCCTCCTTATCTATCGCGTAGTTTATAGCCCTACGAACCCGTACATCTTTAAAGAAGGGACTTTCCATATTAAAGCCAAGATAGGTATAAGAAAAGGAAAGATATTTAAATTTCTGAAAATCACGTTCCCAATTCCCGCCCTTTGTCTGGAAGGTATACTGTTGAGGAGTCAGCCCCATTTCATCTAGACTCCCGCTTTTAAGTTCAAGGAACTGGGTGGAAAGATCGGGTATGACTCTGTAAACCTTCTCATCTATATATGGACGTCCTTCAAAATAATCATCATTGGCTTCAAGGACAACCCTGCGGCCCGGAATCCACTCTTTAAGCTTATAAGGACCGGAACCTACCGGATTGCGCCTGTACTTTGTAGTGTTCAGGTCCTCATTTTCCAATATGTGCTTGGGCAGAATAGAAAGAGCCCATGTTATTAAGGAACGGGCGAAGACCTTCTCGTAACGGACTTCAAAAGTATACTTGTCGATTAACTTGAATTCTTTAACATTTAAGAAATCCCCCGCATAAGCGGTCGGAGTCTTGGGATCGATCATCGTCTTATAGGTAAACTCTACGTCCTCAGCAGTAAGTGGCACTCCGTCAGTCCAGCGAATATCCTTGCGAAGCTTAAACCGCAGCAATTTACCGCCATCAAGAACCTCGTACGACTCTGCCGCCTCCGGTACCAACTCGATATCCTTATTGTACTTCAGAGGTGAAACATAAAGCTTTGCCTGAACAGCAGAACTGGCTGAATCGGATGAAAGCAGAGGAATGAGGCACATAGGTTCGGCCAGTGTCGGCTCTCTATACCTTCCACCATAAACCGGCTTTGAAACCTCTATATTTTCAATATCAGCATTAGAAAGACCCTGCTTCGGCGCATCATCATTTCCATCCGGAGTACAAGCGGGCAGGAGAGCAAGACAAGCCATTGTGAGCATGGCGCAAATCAATCTGTTCATGTTAACCTTGTTTTTTAGAATAAAAATCTTCCATTAAGCCAACTACATTGATAATATATTCAGTATGGACTATTGTGGAATAAAAGCCAAGCAACTGGGCGATACAGATTGACCTGAACCGCTTTTTACTTTACGGATTCAGCGAAAGCGAACTTAATGCAATTATTTTGTATAACATTACTTTTGTTTCATATAAGATATAATTAGCTAAGGAAAAATTACAGTTCTGGGGAAAACGTAATCATGTCTCAAAATGAAGAAGCTGTAGTAAAATCAATTCTCAAATCATTCGTCTCCGACACCGTCCCGGAATACATTCTGGACGGGGCGCGCAGTATCGTAAATTCTGATGGGGTCCAGAAACTCGACCTGAAAAAGCGCGAAAGATACTGGGATATTGATGCAACAATACAAGGTGACGATTTTCAGAATTACTCTTCTGAACTAGGTCTTAACCTTGCAGAGGAAAGCATCAACCATTATTGCAACTGCCCGGAATCATTTTCCGGTGTGTGTAAACATGTAGGTGCTGCCGCACTTAAACTGCTCCTGTCTCTTGATTCAGAAGAAGAGGAAGCAGAAAGCAAAAAACAAACTGACTGGCGCCAGAATTTCCGTTCTTTCTTTGCAACAGAATTGGAACCTGAAGCGGGCAAACATTACATCATCTATCGCATGTACCCTGAACCGGAAAGGTTGCAGGTGGCCTTTTTCCGTGCCCGCCAGAACAAGTCCGGTCTTTCACAGGTTCAAAATGAAATTGAACTGCAAAATGTAATCGAAAAGCCTGAGTGGAGTGAAACTTCCCCCAGCCTTCCGCATGTTGCAGAGCAGATAGGTCATTATCTTGATTACCGCGGACACAGGGTGGAAATACCTGCCGGTCTGCATGCGTGGTTCTTTACCGCTATCAAGGACGAATACTACATGTTCCTGCGTGATACGGATATTCCGATTCGTATTGAAAGCAGAACCATGCAGCTCAAGCTTTCCCCGGAACTTTCCGAGGAAGGTCTCTCCTTCGACATCCTTCTTTCGGATGAAGGCAAGCCGCCCTTCTCCATCATGGATGACGATGAAGTATTTTTCTATGGAAGACTGCCTCTGTGGGTTTATTGGAAACAGGGTTTCTACCCGGTCCAGACCACTCTTGCGCCTAAACTGGTGCAGGAAATGCGCATACAGAATCCGGTTATCCCTCCCGGCGATATCCCGGAATTCCTTGACCGCGTCTGGACTCAAATTCCGGTTTCCGATCTGCACGACCATGAGGAATTCCTCGAGAAAATGCAGCCGTTCTTTGTTCCGGCTACTTTCAACCCCAAGCTCTACCTCAATGAGGAAGGCTCGCTGCTGACTATCAGGGTCGACAACACCTATGATACCGAGCACGGGGAAATCTCCATGGGCGAACCCAATCCTGACTTGCAGACAGGCAGCTACAAAGATGGAGAGAAATCCTATCTTGTACGCCGTGCTCAGGACGAAGAAGCACAGCTTTTTGCTGAGCTGCGCGATATGGGTTTCCAGCCGCGTAACAACTCCATCTGGTTCATGGAACAGGAAGCGGCCATTACCTTCCTGCTGGACCACTATCCGCAGTTGGTTGAAGCATATAGAATTTATGGTGAAAAGAACCTGACCCGCTACAAGGTAAGACTCACTACACCGCAGATTGTTGCCGAAGTTGAAACCGATGAAGACAACAAGTGGTTCAACCTCGACATCAACGTCGAATACGATGACCAGCGCGTTCCCATTGATAAAATCTGGGAAGCATGGAGTCAGGGCAAACGTTACGTTCAGCTCAAGGATGGTTCTTACACCAGCCTGCCGGAATCATGGCTCAAGAAGCTCAGCCATAAGCTCAAGGCTCTTGGTTATGATCCTGAACAGCCTCCGCGCCAGCAGTTCGAGCAGTACGAAACCCCTGTGCTGGATAAAATCATTGAGGACCTTCCCGACGCAAAGACTGACGAGCATTTCGTGAAGCTGCGTGAGAAGATCCACAATTTTGATGAAATCAAAATGATTGATCAGCCCAAGGCACTGAATGCTACCCTGCGCCCCTATCAGGTACAGGGCCTCAGCTACCTGAACTTCCTGCGCGACTATAAGTTCGGCGGTATCCTTGCGGATGAAATGGGTCTCGGTAAAACCATCCAGACCCTGTCCTTCATTCTTTCCCTGCATGAGCGGGGAATTACCGGCCCGAACCTGATCATCGTGCCGACCTCGGTCATGCCCAACTGGGAGCGTGAAGCGCAGAAATTCTGCCCGCATCTCCCCTTGCTGACCATTTACGGTTCAAGACGCGAGGATCTTTTCAAGAAAATCCCGGATTCCACAATCGTAATTACTACTTACGCATTGCTGCGCCGTGACCTTGAAGAGCTACTCAAGCACGAATATACTTCCGTGATTCTTGATGAAGCCCAGAACATCAAGAACCCGAACACCATTACCGCCAAGTCGGTACGCAAACTCAAAAGTGATATGCGCCTTTGCCTTTCCGGTACGCCCATTGAAAACAACCTCTTTGAGCTTTGGTCTCTGTTCGAGTTCCTTATGCCCGGCTTCCTCAGTTCACAGCATTCTTTCCAGCGAGGCATTGTCAAACCCATCAAAGATGGTGACGAAGACACCCTCAATTACCTGCGCACAAGGGTGAAACCATTCATCCTGCGCCGTACCAAATCCGAGGTGGCCAAGGACCTGCCGCCCAAGATCGAGACCGTACATTACTGCGATCTCATCGAGGAACAGCGCGAGCTTTACAACGCCCTTGCCAAGCGCCTCAAAGATCAGGTGCTCAGGGATGTGGACGAGAAAGGCATGGCCAAAAGCCAGATGTCCATCCTCGATGCATTGCTCAAACTGCGCCAGATCTGCTGCCACCCGCGCCTGCTCAAGCTGGATATGCCCGGACTGTCCACCAACCTGCCTTCAGGTAAATTCGATGCATTCAAAGACCTCATCTTTGATATTGTCGAAGGCGGACACAAGGTTCTGGTCTTCTCCCAGTTCGTACAGATGCTGCATGTAATCCGTTCATGGCTTACCATTAAGGACATCCCCTTCGCCTACCTCGACGGCTCCAGTAAAGACCGTTTTGAGCAGGTTGACCGCTTTAACGACAGCCCGGACATCCCCATCTTCCTCATTTCGCTGAAAGCTGGTGGTACCGGACTTAACCTGACCTCTGCCGACTACGTTATCCATTACGATCCGTGGTGGAACCCGGCAGTGGAAAATCAGGCAACTGACCGAACCCACCGTATCGGCCAGAAACGTCAGGTCTTCGCTTACAAGATGATCTGCCAGAACACTGTCGAAGAAAAGATTCTCGGCCTGCAGGAAATGAAGAAAAGCGTTGCGGATGCCATTATTCCCGGCCAGTCCGCACTCAAGTCGCTCACCCGTGACGATCTTGAAATGTTGTTCGAAATTTAATGCAGTTGTAACAATAAAATAAATCCATGTGATTAAATAAGCCCGGAACCGGCAATGGTTCCGGGCTTTCATTTTATTAGGAGCAACATTTAAGGAGAATGACAATGAACTGTAGCGAAAATTTATCCATTCTTGCTTTTACTGACAGCCCCCGGTCCTACCGAAATTTCCAATTGCACTCCAAGATGAAAATCGAATTCTGCACGGACTTGGATAATTACCTCCACGAGGCACTGAACAGTAATTTTTCAGGAATGATCCTTGAAATGAGAAAAGTCATGAGAATACCTGCCCGTGAACGCAACAAGCTTTTCATGCTGGCCGAGAATCAGCCTCTAATGCGCACAAGAACATATAAAGGGACCGTGATCTATGTTGATGACCCAGACAGCTTCCGCAGCAACTGTATTCAGAAGACAAAAGCCCTAGTCCGCCAGCACGAACGTGTAAAAGTCAGCCTACCGGCAATGGTCAGCCATGAAGACGACCATGTCATGGTCAACAAATTCAACGCAGAAATCACGAACATATCTGAAACAGGATGCTTCCTGAAAACATCCGCAGATCTCTCAGAAAATAATTTCATCAACCTAAGAATCAATACGTTATCCAACAGCTTGCCAATCTGTTGTGGAATAAGTTGGAAAACAGATTGTAGCGATAATCTACAAGGTTATGGCATACAATTTTTGCAGATACGTCACGATCAGGCAAAACAGATATACGATGAATTTTTAGGGCCAAAGCTATTCAAGAGCTTAAAATCACGAGACTAATCCTATACAGCTGAGCAAGCTGTTCCCTTTCTGTAAAATTTCATTTTTTGATGTTGACAAAACTTCAATCTCCGTTTTAGTTGAAAATGAATCTCAACTTCATGAATAAAATTTAAGCGGAGGATAAAAATGTTCATTCCCGATTCAATGTGCGGTTGTGCAGCTGAAATCAAACTCAACAATCGAGATGCGATGAGGATTTCGTTGTTTGACGTACAGTTTACCCCGAAAGCAATGATCCTGATCGGTATGGGAATCAAAAAAATTGCCGCGAAACACGGCCTCCCGGAAGGAATAATCAAGGAGCATATGAAAGGGAACCTGTTTATAGCGCCGCCGTCAAAGAATCTATACTTCCTGTTCCATGTACCGGAGCTTGACGCAGACATGCATATAACAATTCCGCCCTGCCATTTTGAACTGATAGGCTGACACAGGATAATACAATTTTCACGGGAGTTAATCTGGCCAGACTTTCCACTTGATCATGTGGGGAAAGTCCGTCTCCGGCACCTGCTCCGGCCTGCAGGTGAACAGGTTGCTCCCGTGATTTTATAACAATCTATGGGGAGAATGGAGAAAGTAATGAATCAGTCAAATAATCAGGTTATTATCTACACAGACAATCCTGAAACATACACTAATACAAACCTATCAAAATTTATAAATATGGAGTTCTGCTCCTGCCCGAATCAATTCTGCCACGCCCCTGCTGGGTAATAACTATTCAGGTCTGGTGCTTGATGTCCGAAAGGTAATGCAAACACCCTGCTGCGATAGAAACCGCATCCTAAGCGTTTCGTCCGGTCTCCCGACAATCCGTACTCTTGAAAAATACAAACACGCAATATTTCTGGACGATCACGAAAACTTCCTCTGCAACTGCCTGAATCGCAAGCACTCAACAGCAGGTCCAGCCTGCCCGATCAACGTTAATATTGAGACTGAAATCAGTCTGGAAGACGATCCTGCAATGGCACAAAGCATTAATGGGACAATCCATCATCTTTCCGAAGAAGGTTGCTCATTTCATACGAATGCTGACCTTAAAAACAATGACTTTATATACCTGAAAATATCATCTTTGAATAACAGGCTGCCCATCTTTTGCGGGCTTTACACTGAAAATTGTGTTCACCGTTGCTCCTGCGGGTTCAGAGTAAAATTTCTGGATATAAAAGATGATCAGAAGAAAGAAATCCGTTCGATAATCGAACACAGCAACATAGATGAAAACCGCCTTGCTTCTTAACACGTAGACACCCGGTGTGCAGGTATGCGATAATGCTTCATCATGATCAGACATTATGCGCAGATATTCCGCATCCTGACCAAGGCATCACTTTGTGTGCTCTTACTGGTATCAGCAGGCTGCTCTATATTTTATAAACCCATAGAGCAGGCACAGTACTATGCCCTTAACCAACAATATGATGCCGCTGTTGATGAACTGAGTGACCTTATTGATTCCGATGCTTCAGAAGAGGAAATAGCACAAGCCTTCATGCTTCGTGGCGAGGCCTATACATCACTGAAAGAATACCGCTACGCTTACCGCGACCTGCAAGTGGCATGGAAACTATCCTGTCATATTTATCAAATTTCTCCCGAACCGCAGCAGCCAGAAAATAATGAACAGCGACAAGAATCCACAAATGCAACACAAGAACCTGCTCCCGCACCATTCAGCCCCGCTCTGGCATGTATTGAACAACTCCCCCAGCTCATAGACAATCTAAAGCCATTTACCAGTGAATTTGGAGCAATTATGGCCACACAGGAAGCATCAGCAATTGTGAAAAAGCTATACCCTGAAATGCCGAGATAAAATTATTCATGCTAAAAAAAGAGCGGACCGAGTTAACCCGGTCCGCTCTTTTAAATTGTATAGTCAGCCTTAATTTCTACTTAAGTTTTTTGCCATCATGCCATGCACGCCCGACACACTCACCGACACCCCAGTAGCGGTTATCAGGCATGGTCAAGGTAAAAGGATTAACCTTTTTGATATCCGGCGCATCATCGATAAGCACATCCTCATCACACCAAGTGGCGACAACCTCACCGACAAAAAGTGTATCATTAGGCAATTCCATAGAATCGAAAACCTTGCATTCAATTGCTACCGGACATTTACTGATCACAGGAGCGTTTTCCAACACACCGGGCTCAACGTCAAAAAGTCCGGATTTATCAAGCTTAGAGCCGGAAACAAGCCCAACAAAATCAGTAACCTCAACCATATCCACAGAAGGGACATTCACGCTGAATTCACCGCTGGCCTTGATAGCAACATTGGAAAAATGTCTTTTGCCCACAGAAATCATCATCAGGGATGGATTATAATTAACGCGTGACACCCATGCCAGAGCCATGAAATTGTTACGCCCATCGTGCCTTGACCCCAGAATTGTCTGAGGCATTGGCAGAGTGAATCCCTGAACACCTATATTCTTTTTAGCCATTTAAACTCCTCTGTAAAAAATCAGCAGGGCTAACAATTCCATAAATATTAATTGAATGCCACTGGAATTTACAAGAACAGCAGCAATGACAAAGCCATAACCGCCATACCGCTGACTAACCCGTAAATGGAAAGATGATGCTCACCGTATTCCTCGGCAGCAGGCAACAATTCATCAAGAGAAATAAAAACCATAATCCCGGCAACACCGGCAAAAATTATCCCGAATACAGTATCAGACATAAACGGCATGAGTAACAAATACCCCACCATAGCACCGATAGGCTCAGCCAGACCGGACAGAAAAGAATAAATGAAAGCCTTTTTCTTATCTCCGGTAGCGTAATAGATAGGGACAGAAACCGCGATACCTTCCGGAATGTTATGGATAGCAATAGCTACTGCGATAGCAATACCGAGACTGGGATCACTGAGCGCGGCAGTAAATGTCGCCAACCCTTCCGGGAAGTTATGGATACCGATTGCCAAAGCAGCCATAGTACCCATGCGAAACAACTTGCGCTTACCATGCTCACTATCCAACCCATCGTTCTTTTCGAGGCTTTCTGGATTCATATCTTCAATACGATGCATCTCGTGCGGGTTTTCATATGACGGCACAAGTTTATCGATTAAAGCAATTAGAGCGATACCACCGAAAAAAGCGATAACTGAAGCCCATGTACCTGCAACCTCGCCCATGTCGGTCTGCAAGGCATCTTTGGCTTTAACCATGATTTCCATAAAGGAAACGTAAATCATCACTCCGGCGGAGAAGCCAAGCGAGAGAGAAAGAAAGCGTGGATTGGTTCGCTTGGCAAAAAAGGCCAATGCAGAACCGATCCCTGTGGAAAGTCCAGCAAATGCTGTAAGCCCGAAAGCAAATAAGACACTTTCTGTATACATATCTTGTCTCTACTTTTTCAAACCCAAACTACAGACTAGAGGCGCCTCAATCAGCAAAATTTTGCGGGGTCCCAACTTGGTATCAGGGTTTGCTTTGATAATCGGATCAAGATTGTCCTGATTGGAAATGTCCACCTTGTTCACCCCGCTGTTCCTTGTCGCGTGGCAAAGCCAGATGTGCCCTTGGTCATCAGGAACAATAAGCCCGACATGGTAATGAAGAAGTTTATAGTTCTTAAACTTTATATCCTTGCTCATGGAAAAAAGATAGACATGCCCGGGCTTCATTTGCTTTATGACATCGGCCCATGCTGCCCGGTCACTAAGTTCAAAACCACGCAGACTCATACCGTTGTTCTCTTCAATTACGGCAGTCTGTCCGAAAGGAAGTACGGCTCTACGCTTCAATCCCTCAGTCAGGTTAAGAACAAGATCATAACCAAAATCCCAATCCTCACCAAAAGGGGAATCCGGCCCGCTGTCAGCAAGACGGTCAATAGTGGTATCGGCCAAGCTGAAATTACGGGCAAAATAGTAACGCGATGCCGCCACGGTAAAACCGCTGCAATTAAGCCCCGGTTCTTTGAGATAAATTCCCGGCTCAGCGAAAAAGGTAAAGTCGCCGAAGCTATTGATGGCAGCGTCACCACGATAGGGAATACCTTCAAAATATCCGAGGATATCTACAGGGCTTGAACATTTCACAGGAGCAGCACCCAACCCACGCGGATCGGGAATGCTTGTTTTGACACATCCCGCCATAAGCGAGACAGCCAAAATTAACAACGATATACAAACTTTCCTACAGTGCATTTAAACCTCAGTCTCCAACTCTCCCGATTCCGAAGCAAGACACCTGAACCTCTCGATATTTTTACGTCCGCCAAGTACGCCGACAATATCGCCTTGCTCAAACTGAAATGACCCGTCCGGGTTCTGAATAAAATGATCATTCCGCAGCACCCCGGCCACGGAAACACCGGTCACAGTACGAATTTTACTGCCCGCAAGGGTTCTTCCCCTGATTTCGGCGTCTTCACTCACTTCAACCCAATTCAGGTTAAGAGATTCAGCAGCCTTGCTCAAACGAAAAAGCTGAGCGGACCGGGGATAATTTCGTTCCACATCAGTGGTATACCTCTCCCGGCGCATAGAATCCATTACATTTTGAATTTCAACCGCAGGAAGGCAAAAATTGAACAGAGTCTGCCGGACCATTTCCAACCCGGTCTCGAACTCAGGCATAATAATATGATGTGCTCCAAGTTCATTAAGAACTTCCAGATGTTCCGGATTGCGAGACAAAGCCACAATCGGACATTGAGGAGCCAAATGATGCACTTTCTGCAATACGGAAGAAGAACCGCGTACTGAAGGAATGGTTAACAGCACCATCCGTGCGTGAGAAACCCGGGCCGCCTCAAGAACTATCTCCTGTCCGGCATCACCATAAACAACCGCCCTTCCGTCTTCTGCAGCCAACTCAATCTTATTGGCATTAAGCTCAACCACCACATGCGGAATATCAATTTCCCGCAGAGAATCAGCTACATATGAACCAAAACGACCATAACCGAGAATAACGACATGTCCGTCCAGTTCACTTTCCGGCAGGTTGATAGTCTGCACGGGATCGCTTTTACGTCGGCTCTGAAGCATTGAATAAAGCGGTCCGGTGAAAGAAGCCATAATCGGGGTCAGCAACATGGTTACGATTCCCGCCCCCATAAAAAGAGGGAAGTATTCCTTGGGGAAAGACCCGGATTCGGTTCCCTGCTGCAAAAGCAGAAAAGAAAGCTCACCCACTTGAAACATTCCTAAGCCTAAAGCCAGTGGAATGACGTTTCGATAATTGAAAAGACGGGCCACAGAGCCGAATATCAACCCTTTACCCACAAGTATGGCACCGGCCAGAATCAAAATGGTACCGATATTTTCCCATACATAAAAGGGATCAATAAGCATCCCCACGGAAGCGAAAAAGATAAGACTGAAAATATCGCGCAGAGGCAATATGTCACTTAAAGCCTGATATGCGTAGCGGGATTCACTGAGCACCATCCCGGCTACAAAAGCTCCGAAAGCAAACGACAGACCAAGCATATGGGTTGCGTAGCCAATTCCAAGACCAATTGCGCTACAGGAAAGCATGAACATTTCCCGTGAATTCCAACCGGCCACAATCCGCATAAATCCCGGAATTACCCGTGAACCGAGCATAAACATGGATACAAGGAAAAGTACGGTCTTAATCCCTGCCATCCCCAAAGCCTGCAAGCCGAAAGAATCTGAGCCAAGCTGGGGCATAATGATCAGCATGGGCACAATGGCGATATCCTGCACCACCAGCATGCCGAGCATGACCCTGCTGGATAGAGTTCCAACCAGACCTTTGCTCTCAAGGGTTTTAAGCACAACCATGGTACTGGAAAGAGCTATAAATGCCCCGAACCAAGTAGAGAGGTGAGAGTCCCACCCCATAAGCTGCCCGGTCAGCCAGCCGAAAGACATTGTTAAAATTATCTGCAGAGGAGTTCCGATTAAAGCCACATGGCGTACCGGTTTGAGTTCCTTGATAGAAAACTCGATACCCAAAGTGAACAAAAGCAGGGCAACCCCGATTTCAGCTAACAATTCAATTTCATGCACTCCGGAAACAGTAATTCCGCCAGTATGCGGACCAACCAGAACCCCGGCAACAATATAGCCCAGCAAAAGGGGCTGACGCAGCATGCGGGCAACAAGTCCGCCCAACATACCCGCAACAATAAGAATAACCAGATCAGAAGCAATTCCCACAGCTACTCCTCAAGATGTTCTGCGCAGTAAACGCAATATCTGCTTTCCGGAAGAGTCAGTAAACGGGCAAGGGGGATATCCTCGCCGCACTCTTCACATTCACCAAAAAAAGAATCTTTTTCCAGACGATTCAACGCATCCTCAAGATTTAAAATGCGCTGACGTGACTGGGCAATCGACGACTTGTTGATACCTTGGTTAAGCATGGTATCAAGGCGTGAAAGTCTGCCTATAGCTGCGTCGGGTTTGACCGGGTCCACGGTTTCTTCCATCTCTTTTACCTGTTTGGTCAGGCTCTTAATTTCAGTTTTAATTTTATTTCTAAGCTCTTCTTTTTGTTTATCATTCATAAGCATCTCCATTAAGGTTCCAATCCTACCCTCGCCCAGTTCGGCTTGCAAGATGAATCGGTCGAAAATAAAAAAGCCCTCCTTGCCGTGGCAAAGAGGGCTTCTGGGATTTATTGCTGCTTAATTATTTGTCAGGCTGGATGTCCTCAATGACCCTGTTCAACTCAGAAGCCATTCCGGAAACTTCCTGAACAGCTTTGGCTGACTCGCTCATCACCTGTGAGGTTTCAAGGGAAATCCTGCTGATATCTTCAGTTGCCCTGTTAATTTCTTCACTGGTTGCAGACTGCTGTTCCGCAGCAGTGGCAATGGCCCGGACCTGATCCGAGGCATTAATTACCAGCTTAACGATTTCTGCCAGAGTCAATCCGGATTCATTGGCAAGTTCACTGCTGCGCTGCGCCGACTCCGCAGCATCCTCAGTAGCCGAGATATTCTGTCTGGTCATGTTCTGAATCTTGGAAATGGCATTGCCGACTTCACCGGTAGCGGACATGGTATTTTCCGCCAGCTTACGGACTTCATCAGCAACGACTGCAAATCCGCGACCGGCCTCACCTGCGCGAGCGGCTTCAATGGCAGCATTTAACGCCAGCAGGTTGGTCTGGTCCGCAATATCATTGATCACGCCGAGCACGTTACCGATTTCCTTAGCTTCAATACCGAGCTGTTCCATAGATTCTTTCAGAGCATCAGCCTGACCTCGCACACCATCGGCAGACTCAATCATCTGCTGCACCAGCTTCGAACCGTTTTGGGCTTTATCGCGGGCAGTATCAGCGTCTTCTGCTGCAAGACCTGCATTCTGAGCAACCTCAAGTACGGTGGCATTCATTTCTTCCATAGCGGTAGAAGTTTCAGCTACACGGTCACGCTGTTCCTGAGCACCCCGGTTGGACTGCTCAATCTGAGCGGAAAGCTCTTCGGCTGCACTGGAAAGGGATTGAGAGATCTGCTCCGCATCAGCGGCAGCAACGGTTATACGCTCATTCTGTTTTTCAATTGCAATGGCCTGCTGCCTGATTTCAGTCATATCAATCAGCACAGTGATAGCCCCAAGCAGATTCTTATCCATATCGTAGAACGGAGTAGCGGAGACTCGAAGATATTTCTTATTTCCTTTTAAGGTCACAAATTCAATTTCTTCTTCTATTTCTTTCTCATCAACAACAGCTTGATCAGAAATAGTCATTTGCGAACTGTCTCCCAGCAGGAACTCACCCGCAATAAGCCCTACCGCCTGCTCAGGAGTTATATCGGTCTCTACGATGTCGCATTGCTCCTGATTGGTCCAAAGCATCTTCCGGTCAGGGCCGACAATACTGCATGGAACTCTCATGCCATTAAGTACACCTTCGGAAAAGCCCAGCTTGGTTTTAAGTTCTGCGACCATGGCATTAATTTTTTCAGCCAGAGTTTCAAACTCATACTTATAGGTTCCCTTCAATTCCGCCCTGAGATTTCCGGCGGCAATTTCAGTTGAAAATTCTAGAATATTGTCAACCGGCCTCAGAACAAGCTGCTTAAGGATGAAAATCATAACACAGCTAAGAAGAAGAACTACTATGCCTCCACCTACAAGCAGTACATTTCGTTGATGGGTGGCTGCGGCTGTCAGATCATCTTCATAAGCACTGACCACAATAGCCCACCCTGTTCCGGGCATAGTTTTGAAAACCATATATTTTTGACGCCCTTCCCACTCATAGGAAGTGCCGCCTTCCTTCTTGGAAAGAACGGTCTTAACAAAGTCATATTTTAGGAGATCTTTAAGATACAATTTTTTGTTCATGGCATGGGCAATGACGCGCCCTTTATTATCCAGCATGAAACTGTATCCATCCTTACCAATCCGGAAAGGATCAATAAAGTTCTGAGTATATCTTTCCCACTTGGGAAAAACGCCTATCCCACCGATAATTTTACCGGAAGAATCACGTACGGCGTGGGCAATGGCAAAAATCAAAATTCCACCACCGCTTTTAGAGACAAGAATATTGTCCTGAATGTAGAACTCAGTGCCGGAAAGAACCTTTTTGACGTACCCCCGGGAGGAGCGGTCGGCCCCGGCCATATTGCTTCCTTTTGCATTGTATCCGGCAACAACCTTACCGTTTTTATCAAATATGAAAGCCGCCCAATAATCACTGGATGAATTTATGAGCGACTTAAGCAAACCCTCAATAGGCCCAGTCTTACCGTATTCAAGAGCCTCTTGAGCAGGCTCCCCTTTGGCCATAATCCTGACCACATCGGAAGTCTGCCCCATATAAAGATCAAGTGCCTTTTCCGACTGATCAACCATGCTTTGCATCGCATTCTTCTGCTCTTTGAAAACAGCCTTATAGGTACTGTCCGCAACCCACCAGACACCAATGGAAATAGTTAAAGCAATAAGTACAAAAACAATCACAGCGACAACAGAATTAATACTCTTAACCTTCATGCGCAGTCTTCCCATTTAAATCGTTATTGAACCCACTGACCCCACTAAGAATCAATGAAACACTAACATAAATACAATAAATTAGACAATCGCGAATAGATCAGAAAATAAAACTTAATACTATATCGACCACTTTTGGAGAAAAGTTAACAGGAGCTGTTTCCATTGCCTGATAACGTTTTTTCTGCCACAAGGGGAAAGCGCAATAGCAAATAGCAACCAAAGAGGTAATAAAAATGAGTAACGAACCTGATAAGATCATATATTCCATGGTCCGGGTAAGTAAGTTTTACGAAAAAAAACCCATCCTGAAAGATATCTCCCTTTCATATTTTTACGGAGCCAAAATCGGTGTACTGGGCCTGAACGGTTCCGGTAAGAGTTCACTCCTGAAGATTCTGGCTGGCGTGGACGACAGCTTTGAAGGTGAAACCCATATTTCCCCCGGCTTCACCATCGGTTACCTTGAGCAGGAACCGCTGGTAGATGAAACCCGCACTGTACGTGAAGTTGTTGAAGAAGGTGCTGCAGACGTAGTGGCCCTCGTTAATGAATTCAATGAAATCAACGCCCAGTTTGCTGAGCCGATGGAGCCTGAAGAAATGGACGCTCTTCTTGAGCGTCAGGCCAAGGTCCAGGAACAGATGGATAATTGCGGTGCATGGGATCTCGACTCCCGCCTTGAAATGGCTATGGATGCCCTGCGCTGCCCTCCCGGTGACACTCCTGTTTCCGTTATCTCCGGTGGTGAAAAACGCCGCGTAGCACTTTGCCGCCTGCTGCTTCAGGAGCCGGATATCCTGCTTCTTGACGAACCTACCAACCACCTTGATGCAGAATCCGTTGCATGGCTGGAAAGACACCTTCAGAACTATGCCGGTACCATTATTGCCGTAACCCACGACCGTTACTTCCTCGACAATGTCGCAGGTTGGATTCTGGAACTGGACCGCGGGCGCGGTATTCCCTGGAAAGGCAACTATTCCTCATGGCTGGAACAGAAAGAAAAGCGTCTGGCCAACGAAGCCAAATCCGATGAAAAACGCCGCAAGACACTTGCTCGCGAGCTGGAATGGATTCGTATGTCCCCGAAAGGCAGAAGATCCAAGAGCAAGGCCCGTATCAGCGCATACGAATCCCTCGCCAACCAGCAAAGTGATGAATACTCACGTGATCTTGAACTCTACATCCCGCCGGGACCTCGCCTCGGTAAGCAGGTTATTGAACTTAAAGGCGTGCACAAGCAGGCTGGAGACAAGCTGCTTCTCGAAGACACCAGCTTCATGATTCCCGCAGGTGCCATCGTCGGTATCATCGGCCCCAACGGAGCCGGTAAAACCACCATGTTCAAAATGATCAGCGGGCAGGAACAGCCGGATCAGGGTGAAGTAATCATCGGGGAAACCGTACAGGTCACCCATGTCGACCAGCACCGCGATGCCCTTGATCCTGAGAAGTCTGTTTATGACGTAATCTCAGGCGGCAACGAGTTCGTTAAACTTGGCGACAGGGAAATCAACGCCCGTGCTTATGTCGGCAAGTTCAACCTGACCGGTTCAGAACAGCAGAAAAAGTGCAAGGTCCTTTCCGGTGGTGAACGTAACCGCGTCCACCTCGCACTTATGCTTCAGGAAGGTGGAAACGTACTCCTGCTTGACGAACCTACCAACGACCTTGACGTAAACACCATGCGCGCACTTGAAGAAGGCTTGAACAACTTCGGCGGCTGCGTTCTGGTTATTTCTCACGACCGCTGGTTCCTCGATCGTATCGCAACTCACATCCTCGCCTTTGAAGGAGACTCTTCTGTATACTACTATGAAGGTTCCTACTCAGAATATGAAGAGGATCGCAAAAAGAGACTGGGCAAAGATGCAGACCAGCCTCACCGCATTAAATACAGAAAACTCACCAGATAAAATAAAACGGGGAAGAAAGCTGAACTTTCTTCCCCGTTTTTTTATTTCACTGAAACTTCATTAGACTGAACCTGCCGAACAATCTTAAGACTTGCAGGACAGACCAAATCCCGCCCGCATTTTTTGGCCCGGTACAGTTGCTCGTCAGCCTCTTGAATTAAACTCTTGAAATCTCCATGGCCGCGTAGCTCAGCCACTCCGATGCTAACTGAAACTGGTAAGTAAGACTCTCCCACCTTGAACATGCGTTCTCGAACACATGAACGCAGTCTTTCAGCCACCTTTATCCCGTCATGCACCCCTGAATGAGGGAGAATCACCAAGAACTCCTCCCCTCCCAAACGACCGAAATGATCGACTTCCCGGAGCACATCACTGCAACGTGAGGCTGTTTCCTTCAGAACTTCATCACCCACACAGTGCCCATGATCATCATTGACCTTCTTAAAATGATCAATGTCCATCATCAGTACCGACAGCTTGTTATTAAAACGGAGTGCAGACTTAAAAATACAATCCCCGGCTTCCAGCACTCTGCGGCGGCTGCATACCCCGGTAAGCTCATCGACAGCCACCAGCTTTTTCAAGTCTTCCATTGCTGCATACTCACGGCGCAAAGACCTCCCGAAAGTATATAGAAAAAAAGCTCCAAAAATATTGGCTAGCACAAGATAACATGCTGAGTTCAAAAAAGAACTGGACTGAACAGGAAGGACCGTTGCCAAGACAGACAGATACAGAACTGACCCGCAAACGGACGCAATAAACGGCATTATGATACGCGGTGGCAACAGAATATAGTAAGCCAGCACAATAAAGACAGTTACCGGAACACTTAGTGAACCGATATCTGAAAATTTGACCAACAACTCCAATGATTCAGCAGCCATGACCGAGAACATACACAAAGACATGCAAAAATATTGCACTCTTCGACTGACCTTGTCAGCCCAAAGCAGGATAAACGCAAAAGAACCCAGTAGGCATGCGCTTAAACTTCCTAGTAAAATGGTATGAAATTCAGCCCCGGGACCGAGGTCTCCATAATGACTATAACCACACGCAATGTATGCAACTATAGTAACTAAGTATAAAAACAGGAGTCTAAACCTGACTGAAGGCCATTTATCTCTTTGAAACGAATCTTCAAGGGCAGAATCTTTAAATTCGCCCATAAAATTTAATTTATCCACAGCTCCCCCCGAGCAAAAACGAGGGCAAGATGTAACTGTAGGAACAAGTTAAGTCAAGTTTGAGCGCATTTTCCTAAGCAGCAAAGAACTGAGCAGAGACTGAAATAACACAAATAATCTTTTTCACATCACACATTAACACATCAATACAACAGCTTAACCTTTCAGTGCAGAGATCAATCCATTTTTTATAACAAAAACAACCTTTATATCATTAACTACTGCATCAGGTACACACGCAGACCATTCTTCAACTATCTCATCACCTTCGACTTCATAGCTGATATTATCCCACTGGTAACGGGAAACGGTCTTCATTTTATTGAAATATTTCCCAAGCGATGGATCACACCCGTTCGGCAATCCGCAACAAGCCCGCCATAAGGAAAGACTTCCGGCAAGAATGTTCCAATTCAAATCAGGTGGAAATCCGTCTACCTGCGTAGCTGCCTGCATTGGGACTAAAACTTTCCCTGAACTTGAAAACACTTGGTTTATTTCCTCTCTCCCCTCCTGAATCAGTTGAACGCTTCCCAACTTAAATGGAGATACGTGGCCGAAATAAACAGCCCGGAAACTTCCGGCTTCAAGTTCAAAATCCAGCACCAGCTTGGGGATTTGTCCTCGTTCCTGCAAGAGGTCCATGCCCTTAAATCTTAGCAGTCCGAAATCAGAAGGAACCTTCAAAGTAGAAACATCATTCGGGTTTCCAAGTAACAAGGATAAAAGGTAAAGCGCAGGTTTCTCAAAACAATATGAAGAAATATCATTTACCACCGTCAAAACCCCTTTAGTCGCGTTGCTTACATGCACCGGCAATACCGATCTTACTCAATCCTTCGTTCAAAATGCGGGAATAAAAAAGCCCCTGTTCATCTTTTCGAAATGCGACAAACAATTCATTAACACCAAAAGCCCTTGGATCAATCTCAACAGTATCACTACGTTTTCCAACTTCCTGATCAGTAACTGCCAAATAACTGAAGACCAATGGATCTATCACTGCACAATCTATCCTGCCCTTAATTACTTTCATTATATTGCTTTTATCTGAAGGGGCATAATCAGCATCAATAGTGCCATTGAATACAGCCATATCCAGTTCCGGTGTATTCACGTATCCGGCAACAAAGCCCACCCGCAGTCCGGCTAAATCATCAACACTTCTCCAGTTAACCGGGTTCTTTTTACGCACCAGAAGGCTTACGGGGCTGCACCCATAACTTTTAGAAAAAATGTACTTTTCTGCTCTTTCCTTGGAGTAGTATTCAGGAAAATATCCTGCGACCATAAAATCAGTCTCCACCATACGCATAGTTCTTTTCCAAGGCATAAACAAAATCTTTAATTCATAGCCCATCGCCGCAAAAGCCTGACTCACAATTCTGGCACTGGTCCCGCTTTCCGGTAGCCTTTTCCCTACATATGGCGGCCATTCGAGAGAGCTGAGATAGATAACATTGTCGGCACCAGCGCTTGCAACACCTATCCCAAGCAAAAGCAGCATTGTTGCAAAAAAAATTTTGAAGCGCCTGACAGACATAAATCAACTCCATTTATATTTTGATAAATATGTACCTTATCAGCTGGTTGAGCAAGAATAAAACAAAAAAAAGAAATGCGGCATTAAATGCCGCATTTCAATCTATCCACAACCTAATATTTATGTAAACAGGAGGAGATTCCCAGCCGCCTTCCACTTCACGAAAGAACTACTGCTACAATTCATTGTTTAAACCGGACAGAATCCGGTTAACCATCAGCAGACTCCGTGCTCCAACGTACTCCAAAATGAGTGGACAACCTGATATGAGCAACTGACATTCTTTCTATCTATCAGCTGCTTTCCCGGCAAATCGGAAAACAGGGTTTGCGACTAATAAGGATCCGTAAAAGAACCCCTTACACCTCCTCCCGGTTAACTCATGAGAAAATAAGTCTTTATTATAAAATAAGTCCTTTTTAGAATTTGTCAGCCTCACATACGCTTAAAACCGTCTCCGGGCTCCAATGCAGGAATCGTATCCTCTTCTCTATGAATGACCGGAGTAAAATGATGGGAATCGTCAGGGACAGTAAAGAATTGCATTGTCTCCTGAAGTTTAACCGCCTGTGCAGACAACTCCTCAGATGTGGATGACAACTCTTCCGCAAAAGCAGCATTACGTTGAATCACGTCATCAAGCTGAGTAACAGCCTTTGAGATCTGCTGTCCTCCTTCATACTGCTCACGACTGGCAGCAGCCACTTCACCAACAAGCTCCTCATTACGGTTGATGTCTTGAATCATAGTATCCAAGACTTGTTTGGCTCTCTCAGCGACCTCTAAACTTGAGCCCGTCAGTTCCCTGATCTCTCCGGCTGCCACACCACTTCTTTCGGCAAGCTTGCGCACTTCTGAGGCTACCACGGCAAAACCTTTACCATGCTCTCCGGCACGCGCAGCCTCAATAGCAGCATTCAAGGCCAAAAGATTAGTCTGGCGTGCAATATCCTCAATTATGGAGGTCTTTTCTGCAATATCCTTCATTGCGACAACTGTTTGAGAAACAGCCTCCCCACCATTCACAGCTTCACGAGCAGTTTTTACCGCTATTTCACGAGTCTCTTCTGCAAGCTCAGTATTCTTGGATATATTGCCTGTCATCTGAGAAATGGAAGCGGAAACTTCCTCCACCGAAGCAGCCTGCTCCGTGGCACCAGCTGAAAGATGCTGGGCGGAAGCGGAAACCTCCTCACTTCCTGCAGCAACCTGCTCTGCGGCGGATTTCACTCCGACAACAACATCACGCAAAGATGAAATCATACTTCCCAATGAACGCATCAGCTTACCAATCTCATTAGGAGAATCACTCGTTACAGAATCAGTTAAATCCCCTGCAGCCATTTTCCCGGCCACCTGCATTCCACCACTTACAGGGACAATCACCAGCCTGCGGACTGAAAAATAAACTATACCGCAAACCACCAGAACAATAATTCCCCCAACTGCCGTCAGGACATTACGTTGCATAACAGCTGCAGAAGCCAGATCACTTTCATACGCAGTAAGCATTACCAGCCATCCTGTTTTAGGATCGGTCTTGAAAATCATGGCCTTACTGCGCCCCTGCCAATCATAAAATTCATTTCCTGAACCCGCAGCAAGTGCTCTTTTCATAAAATCGTACTTACTTAAATCCTGTAGGATCAATTTTTCCGCCGGATGATAAAGCACCAACCCATCGGCATCTGTAACAACACCGTATCCTTCAGTACCGACAATAACAGGCCGTACAAAACGATCGGTAAATTTCGCCCAGTTACCAAAGACAGCAATGCCGCCCAACAAACGGCCTTGCCCATCTGTGACAGCTGCACTAGCCCCGAAAAGCAGGCTTTTATCAGTCTTGGACCGAAAGACAGACTTGGTTATGTAACTGTCTTCACCTTTTAAGATCGCCTTAACGTAGTCTCGCGAACGTATATCCAGTCCATCGAGAATGGTGCCTTTGCTGTCCATCCCCGATAAAATTTTTCCATTGCGATCAAATGCGAGAACAGCCCAGAGCACTTCATTATTGCGCATGGTTTCTTTAAACAACGCTCCGGCGGAGGAAGATTTATCTTCAAATATTTTTTTTACTGCTTCCTGCCCTGAAAGACTCTTAACCACTGCCATTGTATCAGTAACGAATAAGTCCAAAGAAGACGCAACAATGGCTGCCTGACTGCTGGCTGACTCCATAGAATTATCAAGAACCATTTTATATGAAGAACTCTGGACGTAAAAGACAAGCCCTCCAATTCCAGCCAAAATAGGTATGATAATCGGCAACAGTATCACTCTCAGCAAACTTCTCGATACCCAGCTCATGCTAACGCTCTCCATTTAAAATCATAAATAACAACATGACTACTCACACTGAGTTTGAAAATAACCAGACCAACTGTACCCCAACAGGGTATCCTAGTCCAACACAAAACAAACACATCCGTATATATTCCCCCCCTAAAAATTCATAAGACAAAAAAAAGCCCGCAAGTATAATCACTTGCGGGCTGGAAAGTCATTTCTTAAATATTAAATTATGCGTCAACCATCATTTCAGCACATTCCATAGCAGCTTTGAAGCTATCAAGAGAAGCTTTACCTGTTCCGGTTATATCATATCCGGTCCCATGATCAGGTGAAGTGCGCGGGAATGGCAGGCCGAGGGTAATATTCACCGCTTCGCTGAAATGGAGCAGCTTGAGCGGAGCCAGCCCCTGATCATGATACATAGCCAGCACCGCACTATAATCGCCCTGTGCTGCAAAAATAAAAAACAGTATCACCCGGAAAAGGTCCTTCCACATCAAAACCTCTGGCCTGTGCTTCAGCAATGGCAGGTTCAATGACCTTGATCTCTTCATCACCGATACGCCCGGATTCCCCGGCATGCGGATTCAACCCGCAAACCGCTATAGGTTTGGTAAGCCCCAAAGACTTTACCAAGCCATCGGTCAATTCAATACAACGCAGAATACGCTCCTTGGTAACCAGTCCCTCAATATCCACAAAACGGGGATGAGTGGTCACAAGACTTACCTTGAGTTTCGGGCCGCCAAGATGCATGCATACATTCTCTCTCCCTACACCGGAACGGGTTGCCAGAAATTCAGTATGACCCGGAAAGTCAAATCCGGCCAGTTGCAGCATGGCCTTATTCAGAGGGCAGGTAACCAGGCCAGCCAGAACCTTACGATTCAGCAGGTCCATTGCTGTCTCCATAGCTTCCCCGGCACAACGTCCACCCTCAGGATCAGCATGACCGACTTTCAGTTCAAAATCGTCCAGTACTTTCGGGCAGTACAGGTAGTACCCCGGCTCGGCATCAACAATCTGCTCCGGGTCATCAAGTACAGTATAAAATTTTTCCAGACCCAATCGCTCAAGATGGTACAGCAGACCATTCTCCGGACCAATCATCAAATAAGCACGGTCAGCCGGACGATCTGCCAGCAATCTACAAGCAAGCTCAGGCCCCAATCCATTAGGATCACCAAGAGTAATACATATATTTTTTTTCATGATAATTTGCCTCCGGCGGCTGGGGAAGGGAAACTTTTGGGAAAAGTTTCCCTTCCCCAGACCCCATCCCTTCAAAACTTTTCAGTTTGCTTCGCATATAGCTTACAGACTGATTTTCAACAAAAACAACCGCAATATTTTGATACATATTGCGGTCTTGTATTTAGCTACAATTCACGCGCGAAGCGGCGAAGCCCCGACAAAATTTTTTGGGATTCTTAAGCCCTTTTTCAAAAGGGTTTAAGGCCCCCGGCAGGGTCGCCGAAGGCTTCTTCCTACGCCTGCTTTGGTCGTAAAGCAATAGCTCCCAAAGGCGGCAGAGTCAGTTCCAGATAGTAGGGGAAAGCGCCCAGATCTCCTGCTTTACGGGCCTCGACATTACCGATGTTACCCACATTGGAACCACCGTAAATTTCAGCATCGGAATTGAAAATTTCCTCCCAATTCCCATCTTGAGGACAACCGAGGCAATACCCAGACCGCACCACCGGAGTGAAGTTAAACACCCAGAGAACTGGGCTCTCGCCTTCACTCTTGCGCAGAAAACTTATGGTCGATGACTTGTAATCATTAAAGTCCACCCACTCAAAACCGGACCAATCAGTGTCGTGCTTGTACATGGCCGGATTCTCATGCATGACCCGATTCAAATCAATGACCGTGTTGCGCAAGCCCTGATGAGAAGGAAAACCGAGCAACATCCAATCAAGCTCCTGACGGCAATTCCACTCATTCCACTGCCCGAACTCACAGCCCATGAAAAGCAGATTCTTGCCCGGATGAGCCCACTGATAACTGAAGAGCAAACGCAGGTTAGCCATCTGCTGCCACATATCACCGGGCATTTTGGAAAGCAGCGCACCTTTACCATGCACAACTTCATCATGAGAAAGCGGCAGGAAAAAGTTCTCGCTGAAAGCATAGATCATGGAAAAGGTCAGGTTGTTATGATGGTAAGAGCGGTGAATGGGACTCTTTTCCATGTAATCAAGAGTGTCATTCATCCAGCCCATGTTCCATTTAAAAGTAAAACCTAGACCTCCGGTATAAACAGGACGGGACACACCGGGCCATGAAGTTGATTCCTCGGCAATCATCATAGCACCGGGAAACTGCTCGTGAACTACGGTATTAAGTTTCTTGAGCAGCTCAATCGCCTCTATATTCTCATTTCCGCCGTGCTCATTGGGAATCCACTCCCCTTCACGACGGGAGTAATCGAGATAAAGCATGGAGGCCACGGCATCAATGCGCAGTCCGTCTATGTGAAATTCCTTAAGCCAATAAAGAGCATTAGCCAGCAGAAAGTTGCAGACCTCATGACGACCGAAATTAAAAATGTAGGTTCCCCAATCCGGGTGCTCTCCTTTACGGGCATCGGCATGCTCATAAAGAGATGTGCCATCAAAACGACCCAAACCCCAATCATCCTTTGGAAAATGACCCGGTACCCAGTCAAGGATCACGCCCAGTCCGGCCTGATGGCACTGATCAATGAAGTAGCGCAAATCATCAGGATTACCATGCCGCGATGTGGGTGAATAGTAATGGGTTGTCTGATAGCCCCACGATTCATCAAGGGGATGCTCGGCAATGGGCATCAGTTCGATATGGGTGAAACCCATATCTTTTGCGTAAGGAATCAGCTCTTCGGTAAGCTGGCGGTAGGAACGATAATCCCAGCCTTCCCTGCGCCACGATCCGAGATGAACCTCGTAAACAGAGACAGGCTTATCCAACGGCAAGCCGGTCTGACGCCGTTCGGACATCCACTCTTCGTCCTGCCATTCGTAATTATCAAGCCCCCAGGTAACTGCGGCATGGCCGGGACGCATTTCAGTGCGGAAAGCTAAAGGATCGGTCTTGGTTACTTCATGACCGTCACTCTGAACCACATGATATTTATACATCTGACCGGGCTTCACGCCGGGAATAAAGCCGGCCCAAATGCCGGAGACTCCCACAGGCATAAGTTTGTTGGCCCGGTTATCCCAGCCATTGAAGTCACCGGTAACATAAATTTCACGGGCATTGGGCGCCCAGACCGCAAAACGGTAACCTTCCTGACCTTCATGCAGATCAAAATGAGCACCGAGTATACGGTATAAATCCCAGTGTTCCCCTTTGCCGAACAGGAAAAGATCAAAAGGGGCAATATAAACAGGTAAAGTTTCTGGCATTAGGGTAAATTCCTCTGCTTTGCTGCGATCATCCGTAAATTCAACAGCCTGTATAATTTTTTGAACCGATAAAAAAGGTCCTACAATCTGGCACCCAGCTCGCGATATAATTTTATGTATTCACCCGCTGAACGATCCCATGTGAATTCCTTACGCATGGCCCGCTTCACCATTTTCTGCCACTCTTCACGGTCATGCCATGCCTGCACAGCCTGCATTACCGCTTCATAGAACAAATCTGAATCCGGCTTCTCAAAGGTAAAGCCGGTGGCATCAGACGCCGGATACGGAGTAATGGTATCGCGCAAACCGCCCACAGCTGTAGCTACGGGAGGAGTACCGAAGCGCAGAGCGTAAATTTGGGTCAATCCGCACGGCTCATAGCGAGAAGGCATTAGAAATATATCTGAGCCTGCTTGAATTCCGTGAGCCAGATCCTCGGTATACCCGACCTGTACGCAGAACTGCCCGGGATACTCTTCCATGAACTCCAGTAAACGTGCTTCGTAACCAAGATCACCCTCACCAAGCACAATTACCCCTACATCTTTCTTCATCAGCCTAGGCAGGATGTCAATGAGCAGGTCGATTCCCTTTTGCCCCCGTAAACGTCCTATGAACCCCAATACAGGCTTATCCTCCAGTTGGTCGGACATGTAAAAATCTCGCAGCATACTTCTCTTGCACTCCAGCTTGCCGCGGGTATCTTCTGCGCTGTAGCAACAGGGTAAAAACTTATCATTACAAGGATCCCAAATAGAGTAATCTGCACCGTTCAGGATACCGTGCAGCTTGTGGGACTGGGTATTGAGAAAACCTTCCAGACCGCAGCCAAATTCCGGACCTAAAATTTCTTTCGCATAAGACGGGCTGACCGTAGTCACCGCATCGCTATAGGCAATGCTGGCCTTAAGCATGTTCAAATCGCCGTAAAACTCGGCCCCGTGCATGGTCCATGCTTCAGCAGGCAGGTGGGATTCATGAAACAACCTTTCAGAAAAACGCCCCTGAAAAGCAAGGTTGTGAATTGTAGTCACGGTCTTGGTGTTCTTCCAGAATGAATCCGTTTGCCGCTCAAAATACAGATATGGCGGCACCAGTGCGGACTGCCAGTCATGGGAATGAACCACTGCCGGAGGCGAGGGAAGCATGCGTGCCCACTTGAGCACAGCCTTACAGAAAAAGATGAACCGTTCGCAATTGTCGAAATAATCACCGTAGTGGGTGTTGTAATAATGACGACGATCAAAAAATTCACCACGAGACACAAAATATACGGAAATACCATCGTAGTCAGTCTGGTAAATTTCTGCTGTCGTGTCCGGCCAAGGATAGCCCACATGCAGGTCGGAATAAACCAGCCGCAATTTATGACCGTCAAGATTCATGCGCCCGTAAAAAGGCGTGATTACAGCGGTTTTGGCTCCCTTGGCGTGGATTGCCGGAGGCAAAGCCCCCATAACATCACCAAGTCCGCCGGTTTTTGAAAAGGGATACATTTCAGATGTAACATAAAGAACGTCGTGCACTGGTCCGACTCCCTTTAATTTTCAGCTTGTTATTATTTATTGCCAACAGCAGCGTGAGTCTGCAACCGGATCAGATTGGAAGAGAAATCACTTAAAATGTCGCGATGATCAAAAACAAGATCAGGCAGACTGTCCAGTTTAAAAAAACGCGCCCCTCCTGCATCATCCCCGGCCTGCAAAGCAGAAGTGTCACTGGTCACGGCACTATAGGTAACGCTTATGGTATGCTGGCGGTCATCGCGGCAGGGCATGGAATAAACCCCGACCAACCCCGTCAGGACAACTTCCAGCCCGGTTTCTTCCTTTGCCTCGCGAACGGCAGCATGTTCAAGGGTTTCGCCGTAATCAACAAAACCTCCGGGCAAAGCCCAACCTAAAGGAGGATTATTCCGTTCAATAAGTACAACCCCAAGGATAGGATCATAAATAACAACATCAACAGTGGGAACGGGATTACGATAAAGTACAACATCTTTCCCGCAGTGGGGACACGGTTTTGATCCGAGCATTAAAACAGCCTTTCTTTAATCAACTACAAATACATGAACTTTTATCCATAGAAACAAATGACTATCAGTTCCTATAAATACCGCGAATGGAATTTCATTACAAGAGAATCCGCTTTTTTTTCTGAAACTTCACGTTTGTAACATCCAAACACCAGTTCAAAATCTTGTACAGCCCTGTCCAGGGCCCGTTAATCCGCACATATTCATTGATTCAGGCCGTACTGCATTCCCTGATATGCTCTTCTGCTCTGATAGGGAATGAATACTTCTATGCCATAACAATGAAAAAGGCCCCGTTGGTTAGATCCAACGAGGCCCGTTTCAGCATTTTCTCAGCAAAAGTTTGAAGGTAACATGGATATAGCAATGGGTATGCCAAAACTTAAAACCACTCCCAAACTGAACTCAAGTATCTAAAATAAATGAACAATGTTTTGAAAACAGTTTATACCGAGAACCTGCAAATCAGTACAAAAACTTTTACCCATTCATTAAACAGCGCTCAAATCCCGGATAAGGGGTTAAATATTTTTAACCGTTCCATTCATTAATTGCCCACCATGATTTACACTGGCGATTCGCATATGATAAACAGCCTTGAAAGATATAAAAAATCGAACAGTCAGGATTATCCAACCATCTAACACTGAGGTTTCTACAATGCGTGCACCGACACTCATCCTTGCAATGGCCCTACTTCTCTTTGCTGCCGCTCCAGCATCAGCAGCCGGACAGTGGACTGACGATCTCCCCAGAAAAATGGGGAACTGCCAATTATTGCCCCCGTCGTATGTTGATGGAACCGGACTCACCAGATTTATTTCCTACTTCACTCCCAAGGGCATGGCATATGGGATAAAAACTCAAGACGGCAAAACTTTCGATTTATCATCACAAGCTCTTGGCGGCCAAACATCTGTACCTATACAATCAGGAATCCCGCTTGATCAGGTTAAGAGGGTACTGGAAACAAAGTGTGCCGAATAGCCACGCAACACTTCTCAATCCAATCAGCAATCCAACAAAATGAAAAAGGCCCCGTTGGTTATTTCCAACGAGGCCTATTTCAGCATTTTGTTCAGCAAAAGTTTGAAGGTAATATGTATATAGCAACCGCTGTGCCAAAACTACACACCCCCAGCAAAACACAGCTAATACACTGAAATAAAACATTTAAAAGCAAACAAGATATACTCCAAGCAAACCGCATCTCAGTACAGTTTTTTTTACCCGACAAAGTAATACCGGATGAATCAACCATTTAGGGTATAATAATTTTTACCGTACTTAGCACCCATAACCAACACTGCAATATTGGCCTACTCAATCCAAAATTCACGATTCATAAGATTTCATTCCTAAACAATTTCGCTTTAAAATGAAAAAGGCCCCGTTGGTCATTTCCAACGAGGCCTATTTCAGCATTTTGTTCAGCAAAAGTTTGAAGGTAATATGTATATAGCAACCGCTGTGCCAAACCCGTATGCACACCAAACGAGAAATGCAACCACCTGAAATACAATAATAAACCAAGACACACAGGTTAAACAAAACACCCGCCAATCTGTACAAAAAATTTTACCCATTCCTAAAACAGCACCCGAATACGGCATCGGGGGTAAAATATTTTTTACCGCCTAAATAAAAAGACCTGCCCTTACGAAAAGGACAGGTCCAAGAATATCATTTACTAAAAGTAGTTAATCTACAATTACAAATCCGGCATTGGTTAATTGCTCACGCGTAACCACACCATCTCGAAATATTTTGATTTTATTATCTGCAAGCGGTTCAACAACAGTTGAGGGATTTCCGCCTTTCGGACCGGGATCAGGAGTATAAACCCCTTCGACCATGATAGTCAGTTCTGCATCCAACTCTGCTGCAATACCGGTCCCGGGCTTGCCGCTCATATTGGCACTGGTTGCGATAAGCGGAGCATGAGCCTTGAGACATAACTCAGCTGCACGCGGATGATCTGTCCAACGAACAGATGTATATCCCCTTGAATCCTTTACAGCAGAAGGAAGCTCTTCCCGAGCCTTAACCAGAATTGAAAGCGGTCCGGGCCAGAACTTTTTGGTAAGCTTAAGCAATTCAGGAGAAACAGATTCTGTAACAAGGTCAAGCTGATCAATACTGCCGATAATCAACGGCAACGGTTTAGATACCGGACGTCCTTTGATAAGGGCGACACGATTCGCAGCCCTTTCATCCATGGCATCTGCACCAATGGCAAAAAGGGTTTCCGTGGGATAGACCAAGACCCCACCGGTCCTTAAAATATTTACAGCTTCCTGCTCAATCATACCTGTTTTACTCCAAAAAACGCATTACAGCATACGGAGCGACTATTAATACCAACTTTATGCTTTATGTCCAGCATCTTTTAATGCTTCGGAAATATCATTATTAACAGACTACACATAAGACAGCAGAAGCAGCATGACTTTATCATCCGTTTGGCATAATAAAAGATGCTGTAAGTATATGAACAAATGGAGATGATAAATGATTGCTGCCGCACACAATTTCGAAACTGAGAAAGTTGAACAATTCCTCTCTGCAGTCAAAAATTCAATCCCCCTCTGGGTTATGGGAACTGAAGAACTTTCCCACCAAAATGGATTGATCAACGTCTTTCAGCACCTTTCATCCGGTAAGCCCATGTTTGAGGAAGTCAGTGCAGGACTGTCACTGCTTGCATGGCAGCAGAATCCGTTGGACCGTTCCGCAGCTGTACGATGCATGAGCTTAAACGAAACATCCTGCCCCGCTGCTCGGCTGGGGATGCTGCAAACGTTGATTAAAACCCCGGTATCGGAAATACCTCTCCAGGACCTCGACAACCTCCTTCAGGCGGGCGACCATGCCCTGATTATCCGTCATCTTTTTCCTCTGTTACGCGGCGCGGACGGATTAAGCTGGCTGACCCATTCATGGGATACCCTCCTGCGCATGGGCAATGCGGAACTTCCGCGCACAGCTCTTGAGCTGGTCAATTGGAGTGAAGAATTAATACAACTTAAACAGAGACTTAAAGCGCAGTACAATTTTTTATACAGTTCACCGGAAGAAACTTTTCAGGCCTTAAATGAACTGGACCGCGATATCTGGTCATTATGGCTGGATTATATGCGCAGTGAATTGCTGATCTGTACCGGACAAAATGAAGAAGGTACGGCATTACTGGCTGAACTTTGGAAAAACAATATATGGAATCTGAACTGGGGACAAAAACTGCACGGGCAGCTTAACCCGATCGACACTTCAAACGCCCTCGTCAATTCTGAAGAGGTCGCCATCCTGCTCTACTCATGGAACAATGGACAGCTTATTGAAAATACGCTCAAGAGCGTAGCAACATCTAATATAGGAAACGCGCGGGTCTTCGCCTTGAACAACGGTTCTGACGACAGCACAGGACAAGTAGTCAATGAGGCGCAGTATATTTTCCGCACGGAGTACTACAAACCGATACATCTGCAAGTAAATGTGGGTGCTCCCGCAGCACGAAACTGGCTGCTGGCAGAGCCGGAAGTACGCAAGTCCAAGTGGGCTGTGTTTCTGGATGATGATGTGGAACTGGAACCGAATTGGCTGGAAGAGCTGCTGGCAACCGCACAAAGTTACGGAAATCCCGGAGCTGTCGGCTGCCGTATAACCTCCACCGGGGCACCAAGATCATTGCAGTCGGCAGACTATCATCTATTCCCGCCCGGAAACGGAACCTCACAAATTGAAGGACTGACCGAGCGGATCATGGTATTTGACAGCTGTCGTAACGGTTTTGATTACGGGCAATTTTCTTACACCCGTCCGGCAATGCACGTATCAGGCTGCTGCCATATGCTGAATATGGAAGCAATTCGCCAGTGCGGAGATTTCGATGTACGTTTTAACCCTACCCAATTCGATGATCTTGAACGAGACCTGCGTGCAGCTTTAGGCGGCTTTGAACATGTATATGCCGGTCAGTTACGCATCGGACATATCCAGCACTCAAGCTTGGCCAAGGCAAGTAACGTACGTTCTATGGCGCAGGTTTTCGGCAACAAGATAAAACTGGAAAGCAAATACAGCGAGCATGACCTGAACGTCCTTTTTGGAAAGGATCTGGCCATGCTCTGGCAGGATGCTGAACGCAAATGGAAAGAGCTTGCAGAAGCCCTTACACCGAGATAGCTGAAAAAACTTTATCAGCTATCTGGCTAACCATTCGGCAGTCAACTTTTCCATCTCTTCAGGAGTAAAAGACGGATTATCGTACATGCCCTTGGCAAAACGCTGGGAAAAGCCGTGGTAAAGAATCAGCGCTGCGGCAACGGATACGTTGAAGCTCTGAATCATGCCCTGCATGGGAATATAGACTTCATCCGGTACCAGTTCCGCAAGTTCCGGGGCAGTTCCGCTATGCTCATTACTAAGGATAACAGCAGAAGGTTTGCTGAGATCAAAATCCATAAGCGGCCTTGCTGTCTCGGAAAAACCGGTTCTAAGTACCTGATATCCCTGATCGCGCAATCCACCGACCATCTTTACAGGATCAGTATGTTTGGTACGCTCTACCCATTTCTTCCCTGAAGCAGAAGATTTTTTTGCAAGTTCGGGCCATTGTGATACAGTATAATACAAATGTATGCCGTATATGCCGAAGGCATCACAGCTTCTAAGGATGGCCGAAACATTGTGGGGATCCCATACATTGTCAATAATAAGGGTGAAATCCTTCTGGCGCTTTGCCAGAACATCCCTGACCCTTGCTTCTCTTTGAGGTGTTCTCTGTCTTTCCATGGCGTACTGCGTACCCAACCTTTTGCAAGTTTGCAAGGGTTGACCTGAAACAGGTTACAGCGCGACAAAAGCAAAACATGAGCAACCACATTTGATTGATTTAAAAAAAATGATGTGTAATGATTTCAGAGGATATATATTTCACGGAGGCCTTAATGCGTGCGCTGATTGCTGAGGATGAATTTGTAGGGCGAAAACTACTATCGACCTTTCTTGCTCCACTTTTCGTGATTGATGTCGCGGTAAATGGAAGAGAAGCGGTTGAAGCATACAAACTGGCTTACGAAGAAGGTGACCCATACAGTTTGATACTTATGGACATCATGATGCCTGAGCAGGACGGACTTTCCGCTCTGGAAGAAATAAGAAGTTTTGAAAAAGAAAAAGGAATGGCCCAGCACTGCAAAGTCATTATGACGACAGCTCTGGACGACCCGAAAACAGTCATACGTTCCTTCCATGATGCAGAAGCATCCGCTTTCATTGTAAAACCCGTGAACAGAGAAAAACTTTACAAAGAGCTCAAGAAAATCGGGCTTATGAACAAATAGACATTTCCGGCAGATGGAGCACCACCTATGAGTGAAGACGATTCTCTTATTGAAGAATTCTTTTCCGAAGTAAATGACAAGTACTACCCGCAGGTACTTGAAGGAATCGACCTCCTCGATGAACAACGCATTGAGGAAGGCATTGAGGTGCTCTCACGCCCGCTGCACACCATTAAGGGGGTGACCGGGTTCATGTCCGGTTTTGAGCCGGCCTCAGTTTTTACCCACAAGGTTGAAGATTACCTGAAAAAAATGCAGGCAGGAGAGGTTGAGCATGATCTCATGCAGATTGCTCTTGCCATTGAATCAGTAAATACAATTTTCATGCTTATCGAACAGCTGCGGGAATCAGGCAGCTTCGACAAAGCCTTGACTGATGACATTGAATCAAGGCTTTCGGGAGAAAGTCAGAAAACCGGAGTAACAGACGAATCCGGCATCAATCCGCTTGAGATGGAGCAACTTCCCGATGCGCAGATATTCACCCTAAAAGTCAATAGATTATACAGTTCAGAACAATTGAAAATGGTGGAGAAAAGTCTACAATCAATAAATGATGGACAGAAAGTCCTTTTTGATTTTGGCATCACCATGTCTGTAGGTTCTGCATTTTTCGAGTTGATCGCCTCGTATTCAGAGAATTGCGACATAGGCATTACAGGCATGAACAGTCATTGTACAAGTACCTTTTATTCTTGGGGCTTCCAGCGCTACCTGACGGAATTTGACAGCAGGGAAAGCTTTCTGAATAACACTGGAGTTTGAGGATAATGAAGGACAGTATTTCCAGTTGCATAAGCCAGCTTCAAGAATCAATTATCAGCCTTGAGCACGGTTCCGGTGATATCAATGATGTGCTGAAAGCATTAGGGCTTGATAATGCCCAGATGCGATCAGCCCAGATAATCGCCCTTATGGATATGCTGAGTGACGGCATAACTCCCATCACGCCGGATCTGATCACCTCCCTGCTTGATATCGCTGAAGCCCAGAAAAAGTTTTTCTATTGCATCGGGGGGCTGCTTGATCAAGGCGGTGCCCCGGTTGAATCAAGAAAAGAAGCTGAACCTGTATGTGATCCTGAGTCCCGGGAAAAACTTGCTAGCGCACCGGATAAATACGAACAGGAAATGATGGCCGAGATGCTGGCCATGACAGGAGAAACTCCCCCCGAAGATGAAGGCTGGGAGAAAGTTGAAGCACAGCAAGAAGATTCGCCTGTTGAAACAGATGAAACACAGGAGCAAGCAACAGAACTGTCTGAAAAGATTGAAACTGAACCTGCTGCAGCTGCAAAACAAATTTCAGACGAAGAGGAAAGCACCAAGGTCCAGCCTGCTCCTGCAAAAAAGAAAGATGCTCAGGCTATTTCATCCATCCGGGTTTCTACCCAGCAATTGGATTCTCTGATTGAATTGGTTGGAAAACTTATGGTCACCTATGCAGTTATCGCGCAGACAAAAACTGACAATATTTCTAAAATTGCATCCAGTCTTTCCGAACTGGATAAAGTCATCCGCAATCTGCAATCTGAAGTGGATGAAATCAGGCTAGTACCCCTGAAACAGATTTTCATGCCAATGCACAGGCTGGTAAAATCCACTTCTCAAAAGCTCGATAAACGCATCAAATTCACCATCAACGGCGAAGAACTGGCTCTGGATAAAACTATCGTGGAATGCCTCAATGAACCGCTGGTGCACTTGCTGCGCAATGCGCTTGACCACGGCATTGAATCCACTGAAGACCGCCAGATGTGCGGCAAGGATGAAGTGGGAAATGTAAGCCTTAGCGCTTTCCGCAAAGGCGAATTTGCATACATTGAGATTGCCGATGACGGAAAAGGACTTGATGCCGACATATTACTCAGCAAAGCACTTGAGCGAGGTCTTGCTGATCCTGAAAAGGAATATGCCAAGGAAGAAATTTACGAATTTATTCTCCAGTCCGGCTTTTCCACCGCCAGTGCAGTCACTGACATTTCCGGACGCGGGGTTGGAATGGATGCGGTAGTCACTGCTATCCAGAACACTCTTGACGGTAAGGTTTCCATCTCCAGTGAACTGGGCAAAGGATCCACCTTTACTATTGCTATCCCCCTAAGCCGATCAGTAAACGAAGGTATTGTGGATGCTCTTGTTACAACGGTAGGACCGGAAACATTTATCTTCCCCAGCCGGGAAGTTCTTGAGGTCTATGAACCTGTTGAAAAAGAATTCACCGACCTTCCTGACGGCCGTGAAACTGTTTCCGTACGAGGTAAAGTTCATCCCCTTATTCGCATGTACAAGGTTTTTGACCTCCCGGCACCATCTGAAGAAGTCATCCCTAAAGTCATCCTCGTCAAAATGGGGGATACTGTTGCCGCAATTATGGTTGATGAAGTCCTGCGCCAGCAGAAGGCTGTTGTTACCGGATTCACCCTTCCAGTGAACTCTATCTACAAACTTCCGATTCTCGGCTTCGGAATGATGGGTGAACATGATGCCCTTGTGGTTGATACGGAAACCCTGATTGCTTCCTACATGGAAGCTGATTCCTAATCATTCTAAAGTATTGAACGTGAGTGCTGCGCTACTCACGTTCTTTTGCATTAAAAGAATCCCGCAAAAGTAGCCTGCCCTCATGGTCTTTCAGCTGGAAGTGAGATACCATTGCATTACGAAGCTGAAGATTTAGCCTGATCTATCCCTTTGAGGGGGGCAGAAAATGACCCATTTCATAAGAATTTTATTTTATTGTATATTTCTTTTATGCGCGACAACGTCTTTCGCTGATCAAGGGATTTTACCACAGGCAAGTGTAGCCACTGACTATTGGCCGCCTTTCAGAATCAAACAGCAAAATGATAAGCTGAGCGGAATTGATATCGACATGATGGCCCTGATTGGAAAGCGGATGGGAGTAGATTTCAGCATTACCCGAATCCCATGGCCCCGTTGCCTCTTATATATGAAAAGCGGCAAAAAAGACTTCATGACCGGAATTGCAAAAACCAGCGAAAGAGAAAAATATATAGTATACTCGGACACACCTTATTATTCATGTCGTCCGGCATTTTACTCTCTTAAAAACTCAGGATTCATCATTAATGAATATGAAGATTTGAAAAAAGTAGACGTAGGCTACACTCGTAATTCAGCATATTTCCCCAGATTTGACACTGACTCTTCTTTAAAAAAGATTGATAAGGACTCGGAAAAGCAACTTTTGGATATGCTGACTGCCGGCCGCCTTGATGTAATTATCGGTACTGATTGTCAGGTGGACTACGAACTCAATTTACGAAATCAGCAGGGAATAATTGTGAAGCAGCCTTACATACCTGATTATAGTATTGACCTGTACATCGGCGCATCCAAGAAATCCCGATGGAACTTCAGGATGCGAGAGCTGAACAAGGTACTCCGGGAACTGAAAGAAGAAGGCGCGATAAAAGACATCGCTGATAAATACCTTAATAAAAATTAAAAAAAGGCCATAATTTTCCAAGCCCGCAGGAAAAACTTTTCTCTGTGGGTTTTGTCTGCTATGCATGCGTGTTCACGAGAACGACAATAAACAGCGCAGGAAATAACAAGATGAAAAAAGCCATCCTTTTCGCAGCACACGGATCAAAAAACAGAGCCGCCAGCTCAGCTATGGGCAACATATTGAAGATGGCTAAAGAGGCCCACCCGGACATTCCGGTCTTTAGTGCTTTCACTTCCGGCCACGTGCTCAAGAAACTTCGTGAACAGGGCCAAAAGCTGCCGACCGTAAAACAAAATCTTGAGAATTTATCCGCAGAAGGATTCACCCATGTAGTGGTCCAGTCGCTGCACGTTATCCCCGGGACTGAATTCACCAACATCAGCAGATTGCTGGACCGTATCGAAAAAGGTGAAATTAAATTTGAAAAAGCATTGCTCGGTGAACCGCTGCTGACCAACGATCAGGAGATTGATGAAATTTCCGATATCATTCTTGATCTGCTGGAAGAACGTAATCCGCAAAAAGAAGCACTGATCCTGGTTGCCCACGGTTCCAAATATTCCGACAGCGGCAACTCCCTGTACGACAAATTCAAGGAAGTGCTGGAAGCAAAAGATAAGAACGCCTATCTGGGTAAACTTAACTCCGAAGGGGGCATTGAAAAAATCAGTGACCGCATTAAAGATTCCGGAGTAAAAAAAGCATACCTGCTTCCCTTGCTCTTCGGAGCCGGGAACCATGTAAAGAAAGATATGGCCGGAGAGCATAAAGACTCATGGATGAACATCGTTGCTTCCCGCGGTATTGAAACAATACCAGTTGCAAAAGGAATTGGTGAATTTGATGTTTTTGCCCAGCGCTGGATGGACAAGCTTGAAAAAGCCATCAGGCAACTGGAAGAATAATCAGCCCATAAAAAAATTTGCTTCTTGATTGTCCCCCGCACCGCATATACATTATGCTGGTGCGGTTAATTTTTTTAAAGACTGAAAACAATGGAAAAAAAAATCATCGTGCATAACCATGACGGAGAAGTCATGGAACTCGCACCAACAGAAGGGCTGAACATTGCCCAAACCCTATTCCTGAGCGGAGCATTCCAAGGAGTGCCACTCTGTTCGGGCATGGGACGGTGCGGCCTGTGCAAGGTGCGTTTTGAATCCGATCCGCCAGAGCCGCGCAAGGAAGAGCTGCATAAGTTTTCCGCCGAAGAAATAGAATCCGGATGGAGACTATCCTGCCTGCATCAAGCAAGAGCAGCCGAAATATTTCTGCCTAAACCGGAAAGGGTCGTTCCTAAAGTTTCAGATAAATTTTCCCGCGAACTAACCGAAGATCTTGCTCTTGCTGTTGATCTCGGAACCACCGGAATGCACTGGGCTTTCACGCTTAACGGAGAAACCGTAAAATCAGGGCAAGAGCTGAATCCTCAGATCGGCCTTGGCAGTGAGGTTATGTCCCGGCTGGCCTTTGCCGCAAAACCGGAGCAGCGCAAGATTCTTTCCAGATTGGTTACCGAGCGGCTACAATCTATAATTTTAGAAACGGTCCCGGTAAAAGAGCTGGTTGTATCCGGCAACCCTTCCATGACTTCCATCCTTGCACAGGATGAGGTGGAAAGTTTAAGTCGTGCACCCTACGCCCTGCCTGACAAGGGGGGTAAACGGGTAAAACTTGACGCAAAGCTTCCTGAAGCGTACATCCCGCCACATCTGGCTCCGTTTGTTGGAGCAGATATAACCGCCGGGATCGTGGCTCTGAATTTTTCCGAAGTAAAAGCGCAGCCGCCATATCTCTTCGCTGATCTCGGCACCAACGGCGAATTCGTACTCTGCCTTTCCAAAGAGGAATACATTGTCTGCTCCGTACCTATGGGGCCGGCCCTTGAAGGAGTAGGCATGAGCAATGGTCGTACAGCCGGACCGGGGGCAGTGTCAGCTTTCACCCTGACCCCGTTAGGACTTACGCCGGCAATCATAAAAGCAGAGACTGCGGAACAAGAACAAAAGCCCGGTATCACCGGGACAGGTTACCTCTCACTATGTTCCCTGCTGCTCAAATCAGGTGTGCTGACCCGCGAAGGACAATTCGGTCCGGGAAACACACCCTTTGCCGCTAAGCTGGCTGACAAGATGACAGAAATAAACGGGACTCCGGTCCTTGATCTGGGTTACGAGGGACTTACCCTTCCGGCCCCGGATGTGGAAGAAATTTTAAAAGTAAAAGCGGCCTTCAACCTCGCAATGTCAGCCCTGCTGGAGAAATCCGGGTTGGCACCTTCCGATCTTAAAGAACTGATCCTCGGCGGGGCAATGGGGCAGCACGTAAATATAAATGATCTGGTAGCAACCGGATTCATCCCTGCGGAAAGCGCTGCAATAACCCGCGCCGCAGGCAACACCTCCCTCAAGGGAGCAATAGTTTTAACACACAATCAAGAAGCAAGGGATTTCGCCTCAAGTCTGCCCGCACGTTCCGAAGTTCTGGAACTTGCCGGAAGCAGCGATTTCGGACAGAAATACCTTGAGAGGATGATTTTCAAATATGTCTATTAAAGTAAGCTCACTTTTCCCCCTGCCGACCAAGGAAGTATCCAAAGAGTTGGATAGCTATATAAAAATTTTACAAAAAACCGTTCCCCTTAAAGCCAAACACAGCCACGAACTTAAGTACGCTATCCGCGATCTCTCCCGTGACCTGACCGGAGAACGTTCCAACCTGTCTAACGACTACATGGGCGATCCGCGCAGCCTGAACGCATACCTGCGTTACTTCCTGCCGTGGAACCTGTACCGTCTTGCCCGTCTCTTTCAGGGGCTGGATATCAAACTGCCCGACAACGGCGTGGTCGTGGACCTCGGAGCAGGCCCGCTGACAGTTGCACAGGCTTTGTGGATCGCAAGACCGGACCTGCGCGAAAAGAAACTGACCTTCATCAACGTGGACCGCACTCCCAAACCCATGCGCGAAGGCAGCCGTCTTTTCGAAGCATTGGCCGGAGAAAAATCCCCGTGGAGAATGGTTAACGTCAAAGGCGGATCCACCTCCAAAATACGCGAGAAAGCACATCTGCTGGTCACCGCCAACATGGTTAACGAAGTCTCGTCCGGCACACGCACCCCGCTTCCGGTTTGGGCGGAAAAATTCTGCCTGTCCATGGTCCACAAGCTGGCCCCGGAAGGTCGTATCCTGATTATCGAACCGGGTATCCGTCGTTCCGGCAGGGTTCTTTCCGTTATCCGTCAGGAGTTCGTGGAAGCAGGTTTCCCCATTCTCGGCCCCTGCACTCACACAGAGGAATGTCCTATGAGTGGCGAACAGGGCAAAGCATGGTGTCATTTCAACTATGATTCCGAACACGCCCCGGCATGGCTGCAAAAACTTTCAGCCCAATGCCGCCTTGAGAAGGACAATGTTAGCCTTAGCTTCCTCTATGTAGGTCTGCGGAAAGAAGAAGTAGAAGCTCCCCGTGAAGGCGAAATGCTCATCCGTGCCATATCCGAATCTTTCCGACTCGATGAAGGCGGATTCGGTCAATATGGTTGTGCGGCACAGGGACAGATTCTGCTTTCAGCACAAGGCGGAGCAAAAACCTTGTATCCCGGCGGACTTATCGGTATGCCCATTCCTGAAGAGGAAAAACGGGACGAAAAATCCGGTGCACTGATCGTGCCCCTGCCCATGCGTGAAAACGACAGACGCAAACGTGAAGAAAAGGCAGGCAAGCCGCAGCAGGATAAAGAATCACGGGACCGCAAGCCCGGACACCGCAAAGACAGAAGATAAAAAATGCCTACGGCGGCTTAAACCCTTTTTGAAAAAAGGGTTTAAGCATCCCAAAAACTTTCATTTGGGCTTCGCCATTATTAACGCAAAATATAGCGATATATAACCTCATGGAATTTATTGATCTTGGATTAATCCCCCACGGGGAAGCTGAAAGAATTCAACTGGAACGTTTGAAACAGGTGATGGAAGGAACTGCTGAAGATGCTCTATATTTGTTGGAGCATCCTCCAGTGGTTACTTTGGGTCGTCAAGGCGGACTGGAAAACCTGCTCATCAGCGAGGAAGCTCTCAAAGCAATGGGAGCAGAGGTAGTCCAGACCGCAAGGGGCGGCAATATCACCTGTCATTACCCCGGACAAATGGTGGTATACCCTGTCATGCGCATTGAAAAACGGCGCGGCGGAATCAAAAAATTCTTCTTTGATATGGAAGAAACAGCGATCCGCACCGCTGCCCGTTTTGGTGTGCAAGCAGCCAGAAGTGAAGGTAGGCCCGGGGTCTGGGTTGGTCCCGGCAAGCTCTGCTCCATAGGCATCGGGGTCAAGAAATGGATCACCTATCACGGCTTGTCATTCAATGTTTCCAGTGACATGAAACTTTTCGACGCCATCACCCTCTGCGGGCTGCACGGCGCACATCCCACTTCCCTTTCAAGAGAAGCGGGCAAGGAAATTTCTACCGAGGAAGTAAAAAATGTCTTCAGAGAAGAATTCGGAAAAGTATTTACGGATACCGCCGTGGCTGCGAGTTAAGCTGCCTACTGGAAGAACTTTCAACGATACCAGCAAAATGCTGGATGATCTGGATCTGAACACGGTCTGCCAATCCGCAAAATGTCCCAACTGCTGGGAGTGTTTCTCCCGCAAGGTGGCTACATTCCTGATCATGGGCAATAACTGTACCCGCGACTGCGCCTTCTGTAACATCTGTCCCGGTCAGATCGAACCGCTTGATGCGGACGAACCGCGCCGTGTGGCAGAAGCAGTAACGCGTCTGGGCCTGAAATACGCTGTCATCACTTCTGTTACCCGCGATGACTTGGACGACGGTGGTGCAGCCCACTTTGCGGAAACCATCGAGCGTATCCGCACCGAGCATCCAGAATGCAAAATTGAAGTGCTCATCCCGGATTTTCAGGGCAACCTTGATGCGCTTAAGACTGTAATCGCTGCCAAGCCGGACGTGATCAACCACAACGTGGAAACACCGCCCGAGCTGTACTCGGAAATCCGCCCGCAGGCCGATTACAAACAGAGCCTCGAACTCATCGAAAGAGTCAAACAGCTGAGCGATATCCACGCCAAATCAGGACTCATGGTAGGTCTCGGCGAAACGGATGAGCAGGTCTATCAGGTTATCGACGACCTCGCAGCCATCAATTGTGACATCATCACTATCGGCCAGTATATGCGCCCTTCAAAAGCACATCCGGCAGTAAAACGTTACGTGGAACCTGCTGTTTTCGATGAATACGCCGAATACGGCAAAAAGCTCAATGTGCCGCACATGTTCTGTGCGCCGCTGGTGCGCAGCTCATTCAACGCCGCCGAAGCGTTTGACAAGCTATAAAAACAATTAATTTCAGCCTGTTAATAAAAACGGAACTTCCGCTACGGAAGTTCCGTTTTTTTTGCGTACTGCCGCCACCCAATCACAAAAATAACCTAATCTATTATTCATACTGACAACAAATCTCGAAAGCCAAACAACACACCGCAAAAATTATACAATAATAACAAAGCCTTCATCCACACATTAAGCTATTTATAAAAACTAGTAACACTCAAACAAATAGTGATCTCCTCTTTACAAAAAAAACAAAAACACGATATCCATAAAGCAAAGATCACTTATACTTAAAAAGAAAAAGCAAGGAAAACTATGATCCCGAAAATTCTCTTTATCGACAACGACAAGAATATTCTGGATAGCTTTAGAGCTACTATGCACGGCCTCCGCAAGGAATGGAAAAGCTACTTTGCCTCCACCGGACAGGAAGCACTGGACAAGCTTGGCAAGGCTGAATTCGATATTGTCATCAGCGACACGAAAATGCCGGACATGGACGGAAGTGAATTACTCCGCAAGGTTGCTGAGATACAACCGGATACTATCCGCATAACGCTGTCCGGGCATTCGGATATGCAATCATTGCTGAAATCGGCAAAGCATACTCATCAATTCTTGAGCAAGCCCTGCAATACAGAAGTCTTAATCGGAACCATCCGTAAGATGATGGAACTGCGTCCAGTTCTCACAGACCACAAAGTCAGGGAGATTATAACCGGACTTGATACTCTGCCGGTACTGCCGGATTTATACATCGAAATTACCAATGAATTAAACAAGCCGGAACCGAATCTGCAAAAACTGGGAGAACTGGTCAAAAAAGATCCGGGCATATCCACAACACTCCTTAAGGTGGTTAATTCCTCTTTCTTCGGCTTCTACAATTCCGTTTCCAGTCCTGCGCGAGCCACTATCCTGCTTGGGACCGACGTTCTCAAAGGATTGATCCTAGGGGTCCATTTCATTCAAAAACTGGATAAGGATACCCTCGGACCGTATTCCATCGAAAAACTTTGGGAGCACTGCCTGCAAACCGGTTACCTTGCTAAAGAAATCTGTGCATTTATGGATAAGGATGAGCAGACGGTTACCAATTGTTTCGTGGGGGGACTGCTACACGACATCGGTAAGTTCGTTTTTATCACCGAGATGAATAAAAAATATCAGAAAGTGCTGGAACATGTCCGTGAATTCGGCGGTCCGGTAATTGATGTGGAAAAAAAGATTCTTGGTGTAAGCCATGCGGAAGTGGGGGCATACCTGCTGGGTTTGTGGGGATTTAATGAAGAAATCGTTGAGATGGTTTACTATCACCATTCTCTTGACAACTGTGGAGAGATATTCACCCCTACGCACGCAATTCATGCCGCAGACACACTTCAACACGAACTTATACCTCACAGCAAAGGCTATATCTTTTCAGAACTGAATACAGACAAAATGGCTTTAGCAAATCTTTTAGATCACGTTAACGATTGGCGCGCTGTATGCAACAATCTGCTGGAGACAAACAAAGATGAAGAATAGAGTTCTCTTTGTAGACGATGAACAGAACATACTGGATACTTATAGAGCACTACTGCGCAAAAGATTTAAAGTAGATGTTGCACTGGGCCCTGAAGAAGGTATTGCAAAAGTTAAATCATCGGGACCTTATGCAATTGTTGTTTCCGACCTGAAAATGCCCAAAATGGACGGGATCACCTTTCTGACCAAAGTAAAGCAACTGTCCCCTGACACTGTCCGGGTAATGCTCACAGGACATGCCGATCTTGAAGCTGCTATTTCCGCAGTCAACGAAGGATCGGTATTCCGTTTCCTGACCAAGCCAAGCTCCATTGACGAAATGATCCGCACGCTTGAAGCGGCAATGAAGCAGTACTCTCTCGTAGTCGCCGAGCGGGAACTGCTTCGCGGCACTTTGCGCGGTAGTGTCAAAGTCCTTACCGACATTCTGTCATTAACCAACCCGGAAGCCTTTGGGCGAAGCGAAAGAGTGCGACGCCTTGCCGGATACGTAGGACAGAACTTAAACCTGAAACAGACCCTGTACCTGGACCTTGCGGCCATGCTGGGGCAATTGGGCTGCATTACCCTCCCGGAATCTGTGCTTTTAAAAGTGTTCACAGGGGAAACTCTCACTGCAGAAGAGCAGCAAATTTATGACATGCATCCATCTGTTACTGCGGGCATGCTTTCCCAGATTCCGCGGATGGAAATCGTTTCTCAAATCATCCTGCACCAGAATGACCGACTGGACGATAATCCGACCATGCCGATTGAATCACGGGTATTGAAAGCCTGTCTGGATTACGATTCACTCATCCAGCAAAAAACAGATAAAATGGACGCAATCGCCATTTTACGTGGCATGGAAGGGATTTACGACAACAAGGTTTTAGATGTTCTTGAAAAAGGAACTGCCGGGGAAGATGGCTATGTGCGCCGGGAAATTGAACTGGGAGAACTCAAAAAAGGAATGATTTTGGATGAAGGCCTCTGGAGCGAAGATGAGGTACATCTGGTTGCCGAAGGAACGGAGATAACTGAAACCGCAATCATCAGGATTAACAACTTCAGTCGAGCTAAAAAACTCCCACCCAGAATCCGGGTTCTTGTTCCGCTTAAATATATTGACTAGACTTGGCAGAATCCAGTTAAACCGGACAAATATAAAAATTAAATTCCGCCAGCAGGAGGTATTTTGTTCAAAAGCAACAAGGCAATGCTCGGGACAATTGCATTAATAGCTATCTTCGTTATCTCCATTGTCTGGATAAATTACAATTCTCCGGCTATTTCTCCACACGATTTGATGATATTCACGATCTCGGCGGCAATCCTCATTCTTGGCGTTATACTTTTTATTTTCAAAATCAATTCCCGCAACCTTACTCTTAAGATCCGGCTAGAAGAAGCTGCAAAACAGGCCATATTATTAGAACAAACCAACAAACAGCTTAGGAATGAAGTAGAAGCGCGCAGTCGTGCAGAAAAAGAGCTTCAGGAGATTAATGCCCAACTAGAAATTCGGATGCAAAAACAGACAGCAGATCTGCAAAAACGCACGGAAGAACTGACCCGTGAGGTTCTGGACCGCCATGAAGCAGAAGAAGCCATGCGGCTTATATTCAACAACACCAATGATTCTATTTTTATCCACGATGCTGACGGAAGGATTTTGGACGTAAACGACACTATGCTTGATAAATACAAGCTAGACATGAGCACAGTACTCAACATGTCCATAAAGGAAGATTTTTCAGCTCTGGATATGGACATGGATATTTTAGATCAATATTGGCAGAAAGCCGTAGACGGAGAAGAAGTTTCTTTCGAATGGACCTCCAAACGCCCCGGAGACGGCAAAATCTTTGAAGTGGAAGTAACCCTGAACCGTATCGAATTTGAAGGTAAAGTAGTCATTCTGGCCAATGTGCATGACATATCAGAGCAGAAAAAAGCCCTGATTCAACAGGCAGAACATCAGGAATTTCTAGGAACAATTTTCGAAGGAATCGGAGCTGCGGTATTCGTCTTTGATCCCGTCAAAGGCATTATGGTAGACTGCAACGGCGTTGGAGAGAAACTTCTGAAAATGGACCGCAGCGCAATCCTTAACGCGACATGTCAGACAAAAATAACTTTTACTTCAGATACTCAAAAAGATCTGCTCTGCCCAAACTGGCATGAGCAGGGGACATATGAAGAGGGGGTTCTTTATCTGATCGATTCTACACCGCTCCCTGTTTCCCGCCATCTTTTTGAAGTCCACATAGGCGGTACAACTCACCTTGTTCAAGTTGTGTTTGACATCACCGACCGCAAGCACCTTGAAAGAAAGCTGAACATTGCTCAAAAGCTTGAATCCATTGGACTGCTTGCCTCCGGGATTGCACACGAAATCAACACCCCTATCCAATACGTTGGCGACAGCATTCGCTTTGTTAAGGAAGCATATGCCGATACCAATGATCTGATTGACCTTTATGAAAAATTCATGGCTGCGGAATCACCGGAAGAGCGGAAAAACATAACTGAAGAAATCGAAGAACATAAGGACGATATTGATTTGGATTTTATCAGCAGTGAATCCATTAAAGCCTGTAACCGTGCACTGGAAGGAGTTGAACGGGTAGCCACGATTGTTTTAGCCATGAAGAACTTTTCCCATTCCGGAGAAGAAAAGATTAAAGCTGTTGATATTAATAAAGCCATCCAGAATACGATCGTGGTCTCACGCAACGAGTGGAAATATGTCGCGGATCTTGAGACCGACCTTGACCCTGACCTGCCGCAGGTTCAATGCCTGCCCGGTGCAATCAATCAGGTACTGCTGAACGTGATTGTAAACGCGGCACACGCAATAGCCGAGAACACGCAGGAAGACCAGAAAGGAACAATCTCTGTAAGCACAGAATTAGAGCCTCCCTATGCAAGTATCAGCATCAAAGATTCAGGCTGTGGAATTTCAAAGGAAAATATACACAAAATATTCGATCCGTTCTTCACCACCAAAGAAGTGGGCAAAGGCACAGGCCAAGGGCTGGCAATCGTTCACGACATCATAATTGAAAAACATGGCGGAACCATAGACATTGAATCAGAGATAGGTGAAGGCACGACCTTCACCATTAAGTTGCCAATTGAAGGCAAGGAAGAAAAAGATAACTAAAAAACTCCCCCGAACCAAGTCCGGGGGAGGGAATCAATCAAGCTACAGCGGAAAAGCAGAACCAGCTACTTCGTAGTTCTGAAACTCAAAGAAAATGCGTACCAGACACGGCGGGTATCATCGAGACGCTTTTCATATTTACCGATGATTACCTGACGGCCAGCAGGACCAATCTTTACGTTGATAGGTTTGGAATTTTTAAGGTTAACCAACGCGGGATGTTCAATATTACGGTCAGTGGTAGTGGAGATACGTGCTCCTGCCGCGGGCATGGGCTTACCTTCATAGAACATCATAACCGGAAGCACGTCCCCTTCTTTCAACTTGGTAGGATCTTTAAGAGGCACAATCTCAGCGCGCTGCCCGATGGGTTTATCCATGCTGTCCATCCACGTGAGGATTGTCTTGGAAAGCTTGTATGAACGGCCTTCGTCAATAATCTTACCGCAAACCTGTCTGGGAAGATCAAAATTCTGCCAGCCGCCCTCTTCTGTGTGGTACCAGTACTTGTTATCAAACTCGACAGTCAGCATTGTATAGATGTCATCGATCCATGCGTAAGCCTCGCCCTTGTTGTACACAGGCTCAAGAGCAGTTTTCCAGTTGTTCTCATTAATCCCGGTCAGCGAGGTGATACGGCTGATGGGATAAGGATCGGTTGATCCGGGATGCCCATACATCAGGTAAGCCTTGCGGCCTTTTTTCTCCAACCACATATCATGGGCAGAGCAAATAGAGGAAAAGGCCAAAACAAAGGCCATCGCTAAAACAATCTTCTTCATCATCATGTTTCTCCTTATTCGATTATGAAAATGAATTTCAATTCCATTGGTGAGTAGAGATACAAATTCAAAAATCAAAAGTCAATAGCAATCGCACATCAAACTGGTTTCTTGACCTTTGCGATTAATTGTTGCACTCCAGTGATGCGGTCGGGGTGATAACTTGGAAGCCATACTATTTGGTAATGATAAATCAGCTCGAATCCGTCCCAGCACGTGATTCTGCGCCCAACGAGAGGATTACAATGCGCCACGCCCTTCCAGCAATTCTGCTGCTGACAGCTATTTTTTTCAGTACCGCCTGCTCTGCAACAGAGGAGGTAAAACCGACTGACCATATCATTGCGGGCTATATCGAAAACGTATCCATCAAAATATGGGAACGTGAAACACCGATTATCATGGAAGCAAAACTTGATACCGGTGCGGACAGTTCTTCGCTTCATGCCACTGACATAACAATTCATAAAAAAAATAAAAAAGTTTCATTCACTATTACCGACCAGCATGGCAAAACCCAGCGCATAACATGTCCCTATGCCCGGATCGTACGCATAAAAAAACGCCCTTCCGGATACCAGCGCAGGCCTGTTATTCCGGTACAGCTCCAGATCGGACAAAAAACTTTTGAAGCTTTCGTTAACCTGACCGATCGCACCAACTTTTCATACAAAATGCTCATCGGCAGAAAAGAACTGCGTCACGGCATACTCATTGATTCTTCACGACACCACAGACTAAGCAAACCCGTTAAATAAAATTTGAATTCACACCGTGAATAATTACGGAAAGGTCCACTATGAATTCCATACAGCTTAAAATACTTGTGGCCTTGCTCCTTACATTGGGGCTGGGCATATTCAGCTACAAAGCTTTTGTTCTCGGCTTTCCCCTGACTCCTGAAGAACAGACTGAAATCTGGAATGTAGAAGCCCATGTTTCATTTGAAGCAGAAGGAAGTCCGGTTAAAGCCACGCTGCAAACCTTGAACAGGTTGCCGCAATATACTGTAACAGACGAATATTATATCGGTGATGACTATGGACTGTTGCACGCCCTGCAATCCGCAGACGGCACTCCGCAGCAGACGAGAAATCCTGACAACATCGTCGCGATATGGTCCCGGCGCTCAGCCAAAGGCAAGCAGGACCTCTTCTACTCTGCCCGGTTAAGGCCGAAACACAGTAATGTGGAAGAAAGCTGGGTTCACCCCACCGAAATACCCAAACTGAGCGACCCTCATTTCACAGAAGCGGAACAGGTTGCCGCGAACTCCCTGATTACTGAGGTCGGAAGTGAATCAGCAGATATTGATACCTTTGTGCCCCAGCTCATGAAGCGGCTCATGGAGCCATCCAGCAACCTGGATGCAGCTTACCTGCTCCGCGACACGGAAAATACGCTTGGGGTGGTAAATATGGCTGTGCGGCTGCTGCATTTTTCAGGCATCCCGGCACAGTCAGTGCACGGAATTACCCTGACTACCTCGAATGACGCCGGGTTAAAACACTGGCTGGAGCTTTACCACAACGAAAAATGGCACATGTTTGATGTCGCCAACAGAAGTTTCGGGACTCCTGTAAATTTCGTTACTTGGTGGCGAGGTAATGCACCACTGGCTACGGTCAGCGGCGGAAGCAATTTAAGCGTTACCCTTTCCGCTGTCCCGGCAACGGTCAGCACTCTTGGTAATGTTGTAGACCGACTTGCAATCTCAGCCCCGACAATACTGGAATTCTCCCTGTTCAACCTTCCGGTACAGGCTCAGGCTACCTACAGGGTTATCCTGCTCATCCCTATCGGTGTACTGCTGCTGGTCTTTCTACGAAATGTGATAGGCATCACAACGTTCGGTACATTCATGCCAGTACTGATAGCCCTGTCATTTCGCGAAACACAGCTGCTGTGGGGATTATGTCTGTTTTCCATTGTCATCATCCTCGGACTGGCAGTGCGTCTATACCTTGAACACCTGAAGTTATTACTGGTGCCACGTCTGGCATGCGTGCTCATGGTTGTAGTGCTGCTCATGGCCGGGATCAGTATTATCAGCTTTAAGCTGGGCTTCCCGCGCGGTGTTTCGGTCAGCCTGTTCCCCATGGTTATCCTGAGTATGACCATTGAGCGAACATCAGTCATGTGGGACGAACTTGGCGCAGGTAAGGCCATACAGCAGATAATAGGCTCAATGGCTGTCGCTGTTCTTGCCTACATCGCCATGAGCAACCTGTTCATCGAACACTTGATTTTTGTGTTCCCGGAACTCTTTCTTGTGCTGCTGGCACTGACCGTCATGATCGGGCGCTATACCGGTTTCAGACTGATGGATCTGATCCGCTTCCGCGCTTTCCTCAAGGAAGGTTAATATGAGCTGGTTCGGCAAACTCAAAAAAATCGGAGTCATAGGGCTCAACGGACGCAACGGGGCTTATGTACTGCCCAACAATCCGCGCAAGCTCTATCCTCTGGTGGATGACAAAATCACCACCAAGGAGCTTACTCAGGCAGCAGGACTCAATGTCCCGGAACTTTACGGAGTATTCCGGGCCCAGCATGAACTTAAAAAGTTACCCGGCCTGTTACAGAAGCATGATTCATTTGTTGTAAAACCTGCTCGTGGGGCTGGTGGAAATGGAATTCTGGTCATCACTGGAAAGCTCGGGCCACGCTTCCGCAAACCCGATGATTCTTTAGTTGCTGAAGATGCCATATCTTTTCACATTTCCAATATCCTCAGCGGCATGTACAGCCTTGGCGGAATGCCGGATAAGGCAATGCTTGAATACTGCGTACAATTCTCGCCCATATTCAAAGACATCGCCTATCAGGGTGTCCCGGATATCAGGATCATTGTCTACAAGGGAATACCGGTAATGGCTATGCTTCGCTTGCCGACAAGAGAATCAGACGGAAAAGCGAACCTGCACCAAGGTGCTATGGGGTGTGGAATAGACATGTGTACCGGTATGACCACCAGCGCAGTATGGAAAAACAACAGTTGCACCCACCACCCTGATACACTGCACCCTGTCGCAGGAGTATCAATTCCGGACTGGCCGGAGCTGTTGAAGCAGGCCGCTTTGGGTTATAGCGTAACCGGATTGGGCTACCTCGGTGTAGATATTGTCTTGGATAAAAATCTGGGACCGCTGATCCTTGAACTCAATGCGCGTCCCGGTCTGGCAATTCAAGTTGCCAATAGGTGCGGGCTGCAACATAGACTGGACAAAGTCGACAGCGTTCATCAGGATCTGCACTCTGAACAAGAGAGAATTCAATATGCCATGGAAAATTTCGGATCATAACATGCTGCAAAAGTCTGCAATCCTTATCTGCTGCTTAAGTTTATGTCTGCTTGCAGCTTGTAAACAGCAACCCAAAGTCATTGTACCTCCGGTTCCTCCTCTTCCGGTAGAAATCGCCAAAGAGAAAGCACCGCTGGGTAAAAGAGAAGTGCGTCTAGACATAAACCTAACCAGACAGCCGGACAAACACAAACTGCGTAATGTCCGCTCGCAAAGCATGCCCACTGGGGCCCGAATATCATATCCTGCCGGAGCGGATATTCTCCGCTTCTTAGAATATGATGAAGAGGTCATCACTCTGCCCAAAATGCAGACAAACCGCGACTTCAAAATAATCCTGCTGACAAGGGATCAAAATCCTCCCAAGACAATAAAAGGATATTCCAACGTTACATATGAACTTATGAATTCAGGACTGCCCGGAGGAGTAATTCTATTGGATTCATTCTTCGGTACATTGGAAAAAGACGGCACTCTTTCCTCGACCATGCTCATCCCCACGGACAGAAGTGATGTTTTCAAGAGAGTTCAGGCAGAAATAAGCCCACGGAAGCTTAAATTCAAAAAAGTTATCAGAACCAACGTCCTGCCGGATTCCGAGCACCATTATGTAATCAGGTTTCTGGGCAAAAAAGGGATGACCATTCTCTTTGAAATCCGCTACCTTGAAGGCGGCAGCCGTCCTAAAGTAATTCACCGCCAAACCGTGGAAATCCCGCTTGGAACACCCGTAATCGAGATCAACGGCCACAGGTTCAAAGTCCATACAGCAACTACTGAATTTATCGATATTGAGAGGTTGAGTTAATCTCCCCTATCTCCCCTACCAGGCATGTAGAGAGACAGCGCTTATGCCCCCTGAGGCTAAGTCAAATCGACAAGCGCGTAGCGCATCAACTCACTGCCTACGCCGTGTATAATCTCGAATGGTAAGTTCAATAGTCGGAATGCCGTTGAACTTGTCTATCTTGGGCGAGAAAGCAAAACGCATGGTGGAACCGATGAGTTCGGAACCTAGTTCTTCAGCCATGCGCCATGCCTTGGCGGGCATTTTGCGGGTCTTTTCAAGATCAGTGACGGTAAGCTTTACGTGAGCTTTGCCCATAGGCCTGCGTTCCAGAACCTCAACCGGAGGGGTGGTGAAAACCGGTTCCGGGTTACCCATACCGAAAGGCTGCATCAATTCAAGCTCTTTAAGCAACACGTAATCAATATTTTCCAGCGGTAATTCACGGTCTACCTTAAGCGAAGCCTTAAGCGGCTCAGAACCGATCTTATCAATAACCGCCTGATCAAAACGCTCCCTGAATTCGGAGAGCAGCTCAGCTTTGAAAGACATACCCGCAGCCAGCTTATGGCCCCCGAAGTTAAGAAAAAGCTCAGACATGCTAGTCAGGCCTTCGTGGATATGAAATTCCTTGATGGAACGGGCCGAGCCCTTGACCACTCCATCCTCTTCGCAAAGCATAACGGTGGGGCGATAAAATTTTTCAACTACACGGGAAGCGACAATGCCGATGATCCCCGGATGCCAGCTCTTGGAGTAAAGCACCAATCCGGCCCGGTTATCTCTCTTAATATGCTCCTCAGCCTGAGCAATGGCCTCCTGCAAAATACGGTCTTCTTCAGCTCTACGCTCGGTGTTCAACTCATCCAGAACCTTGGCAATGGGCCGTGCGGTCTCCATATCTTCGGCCATGAGCAGCTGGAGCGCCCTGCCTGGATCACCCATACGTCCGGAAGCATTGATACGCGGAGCCAGTCCGAAGCCGACCTGTCCTGCGCCGATAGCGGCAAACATGTCATAGCCACTGACCACTTTCAGGGCTGCCAGTCCGGGACGCTTGGCTTCTTTGAGCAAGAGCAATCCGTTCTTGACCAGAATACGGTTCTGACCCTGAAGTTCCACAACATCAGCGATGGTGCCGAGAGCTACAAAATCGAGATAAGCACGCACATCAGCCGGATCACCGGGCAGCAGTCTGTTCAGCTGAGCCATGAGCATAAAAGCCACGCCGACACCGGCCAAAGTTGCACAGGGGCAGTTTTCGAAGTTCTGTCCGTTATATTCTGTCAGCCGCGGGTTGCAGATAGCAGCAGCGGGGGGAAGCTCATCACCGGGAAGGTGGTGGTCGGAAACAACCACGGTCATACCCAGCTCATTGGCTGCGGCAATCTCTGCGTTGTTAGTGATGCCGCAGTCAACGGTCAAAAGCAGGTCTATACCCTGTTCGTGCAGTTTCTTGATTCCGTCAACGTTGAGGCCGTAGCCTTCTTCCAGACGGTTAGGAAGGTAGTGATCGCATTCATAGCCGCGATCTGCCAGAAAAGTCTTAACTACAGCGGTGGAGGTTACCCCGTCCACATCGTAGTCACCCCAGACTGCCATTTTCTTGCCTACTGCAAGCCCATCTGCCAGAACCTGAGCCGCCAACTCCAATCCGGGAATCTCCTTTGGCTGGCAAAGATTGCGCAAACCGGGAGAAAGGAAAAGATCCATATCTTCACGGCTCTGAAAACCACGATTCCAAAGGATTTCCGCAAGCAGTTCGGTAATACCGAGTTCATCAGCAATAGCAGGTATGGAGGAGGGAAGTTCCTCCTCGCTTCTAAGCTTCCAGATTTTAGGCAATTTGTGGCTCCGTGGATTTTCAGACTAGAAATCTATCTCAAGATCTATGATGGGACCGTCTTTCTTTTGTTTCTTCTCAAAGGCATCAACATCAATGCGAAGATTATCTTCGTCTTCAGAAATATAACCAATGCCCTTGAGATAGGACCAAAACATGATCCCTTCTTCCAATTCAGGATTCAGTTTCAGAGATTTCTTTATGTACTTGATACAACTATCGAAACTGCCTTTTTCGTAATAGGCACGGGCAATGTTCAAGCAGAGATTCTCATCATGTTTACTGATCTCCTCAGCCTTATGATAATACTCTAGTGCCTGCTCTATCATCCCGTTACGGCGCAGGTTGATACCGAAATCGTTGAACAGATGTTTGTGCTGCGGCTCATAAATAGCTTCGATACCCACCAGTCGGCGGAAGACATCCTCGGCACGGGAAGTCTCTCCGCGTTCCAGATAGGTCAAGCCGAGCCCGAAATTAGCCCGCACGTTTTCTTCGTCCACATCAATGGCGTGTCCGAACTCATACTCTGCGCTATAGCTTTCGCCATTTGCACGATGCCCTTCCCCACGCTTAATGGAGCCGTTCAGGGCATCCATGCTGGGACGCACGACTTCGGCATAATATTCCGGTTCAGGATGATAATTATCGAGAAATTTATCCCGTTCAATTGTCATCTTCGGACCGGACGGGACATTATTGCTGTTAAGAGGCTGCACTTCCAAAGCACCGGTATTCTGCTCTTCCGCAAACCAATATGTCTTTTGCACAGACTGGCGGGTAGTGGTTCCAGTACCGACAGAACCTTCGGTACGGGCCGAGAACACTCCGGAAATTCGGTTGGCAGCCATAAGCAATCTCCCTTATGAATTCATTTCAGCGACAATCCTTCTTGCAGCTTCAGCCGGATCATCTGCACCGGTAATAGGCCTTCCGACAACAAGGAAGTTGGAACCGCGATCCACAGCCTGCGACGGAGTAACAACCCTGCGCTGGTCATCGGAAACGGAAGCGGGACGGATGCCCGGTGTCAGGGCCAGAAAATCCTTACCACACTTTTCCTTGATGGCTTCAACTTCCAGACCGGAGCAAACCACACCGTCAAGCCCGGCCTGAGAGGAGGCAAGAGCCAGATCGAGTACAGCAGAACCCAGTCCATTAGGAACCGGGAAAGGAATATCATCTTCGTCCATGCTGGTCAGGATGGTAATAGCCATGAGCAGAGGGCCTGCTTCACCGCCGGCACCTTCAGCACGGCCTTCGCGGGCGGCAACTGCCATGCGTTCACCGCCAAGAGCGTGCAGGCTGAGCATATCAGCACCGGCACGGGTTGCGGAACGGACTGCACCTTTAACGGTATTGGGAATGTCAAAAAATTTCAGGTCCACAAAAACCTTGAAGCCCATCTCTTTAAAACGGGTAATGATCTCAGGTCCTTCAGCGCAAAAAAGTTCAAGACCGACTTTCACCCAAGGGGCTACACCGCGTACTTTTTCAGCCATTTCGATGGCACTCTGCGCATCTTTAAAATCAAGGGCTACTACTAATTCAGACATATTACTCCCAAGTGCTTAAAATACTTTCAAGAAGTCCCGGATTACTGCAGGGACGGTTTTTTCCGGCAAGATAAATAGCCTTAAGTTCGCCATAAGCTTTATCCAGATCATCATTGACGATCCAGTACTCAAACTTCGGCGCGGAAGCCATTTCCTTCATGGCATTCATCATGCGGCGGTTAATTACATGTTCAGTATCGGTATTGCGTCCTTCAAGACGTTTGCGCAATTCACCGTAAGACGGAGGCATCAGGAAAACGAAAATTCCGTCAGGCATTGATTCCATCAGTTGCATGCAGCCCTGAAAATCAATGTCAAAGAGGATATCCATGCCCTTAAAGAGCATCTTTTCAACCGGCTTTTTCGGAGTGCCGTAAAAATTGCCATGGACCTCGGCCCACTCCGCAAATTCTCCGGCCTCCAGCTTTTCGTTGAATTCATCTACGCTAAGAAAAAAGTAATCCTTACCGTCTTCCTCACCTTCACGGGGATCGCGGGTGGTGCAGGAAATTGAAAAACCGATCTGAGGAAAGTCTTCGCGCAGTTTTTTAACCAGCGTACTTTTCCCAGTACCGGAGGGAGCGCAGAGAACCAGCACCTGCCCTTTCTTTTCCGGGATACGTCGATCAGTCATTCTCAACCTCCTCGGAAGTATAACGGTGCCCGATGGTTTCCGCCTGAATTGCCGAAAGGATGACATGGTTGGAATCGGTAACAATAATCGAACGGGTTTTACGGCCCTGAGTTGCGTCCACCAAACGCCCTTCCTGTCTGGCATCCTCACGCAGTCTGCGCATGGGTGAAGAAGAAGGGTTGACGATGGTGATTACGCGGCTTGAAACCACAAAATTACCAAAACCGATATTTAATAATGTCTGCTTCTGCATTTTACCGGATTACTCAATGTTTTGAACCTGTTCACGGCATTTTTCAAGCTCAGCCTTGAACTCGACAACAATCCTGCTCACTTCGGAATCCTGACACTTGTTACCACAGGTGTTGATTTCCCTGAAAGTCTCCTGCAGCAGGAAATCAAGACGCTTACCGGCGTCCTTGTTGCCGCGCAGAACTTCGAAAATACGCTCAAGGTGCGCATCAAGTCTGGTGATCTCTTCGGAAACATCCAGCTTGTCGGTCAGGATAGCAACTTCCTGCACCATGCGGTCTTCGATGTATTCAGCGCCCAGATTTTCCATATTGCCCTTAACTCTTTCGATCAGAGCTTCGCGCTTGGTCTCAAGAATTTCAGGGACCTTAACTTTTACCTTCTCGGTGTATTCCTTGAGCAGGGTAAAACGCTCTTCAAGATCGCGAACGAGGTCTGCACCTTCGTCTTCTCTGGATTCCTTCCAGTTTGCCAGTGCCTTCTCCAGACCTTCGCTGATGGACTTTGCCATCTGCGGATCAGGTTCGCTGGAAGCATCACGCCAGAGACCGGAAATATTGAACAGGCGGTTGTAATCAGGAGTGAACTCCACACCGTCAGCAGCAGCCATGTCTTTGAGCTGGTCAACCATAGCTTTTGCCTGCAATTGGTTCAGGCTGATGCCCAGCAGTTCGGTGCTGAAAACTTCAAGATTCAGGGAAAGGTCTACGCGACCGCGGGAGCCATATTTTCTTACGATCTTTTCCCAGCGGGATTCATAGCCGCGCAGGGAGTTGGGCAGACGCCATTTCAGGTCCAGAAAACGGGAGTTAACACTGCGGATTTCCCAAACATGGCTCCATTTGTCTTCGGTGGTCTCAGCGCGACCAAATCCGGTCATACTTACGGGCATTTATTGCTCCTTTTGCCTTCGGCGACCCTGCCGGGGGCCTTAAACCCTTTTTGTAATAAGGGTTTAAGAATCCCAAAAACTTTTGATGGGCTTCGCCGGAGTAAATTTATTTATTTTATTTTCACCATTAAGCTGCCGTCTTTGGCTGCTACGGGTATTACTTCTACTAAATCACGGGGCACTTCGTTTTCAAATCCTTCCTCCAGAATACAGGTGGAATAGAATTCACAAATGCCCTTATTTTTATTTTGGAAAAGGACTTTCAATGAGTCCATTTCTGAAATTTTTTGCAGGAATTCCTGCTTCTTTTCTTCGACCAGCTCCCGCAGAATCCGGCCCCGTTCCTTTTTAGTCGGACCATCCAATTGCCCCTTCATAGAAGCGGCTGCGGTGCCCGGACGTATAGAGTACGGAAAAACGTGCGCATAAGAAAGAGGAAGTTTTCGGCAAAATTCAAGCGTATTATTGAATTCTTCCTCGGTTTCACCGGGAAAACCGGTCAAAATATCTGCTCCAAGCCCAAAAACAGGCCAAACCTCTTTAAGCTTATCCAAAAAGACCAGCACGTCTTCAGGTTTGTAGTGGCCTCTGCCCATACGCTTAAGCACCTGCCGATCTCCGCTTTGCAGGGAGAGATGCAGCTGCGGGCAGATCAGCTTGGACTTGGCGAAAATTTCCAACGCCCTTTCTTTAAGCTGTCCCGGCTCAAGGGAGCTGATGCGCAACCTCGCGCGCCCTCCCCATTCTTGGCCGAATTCATCCTCAATCCTCTCCATGAGATCCCAGAAATCAATCTTCTCTTCGAACTCACGACCGTAATGACTCAAGTTAATACCGCTGATAATCATCTCGCGGAACCCAGCCGCCAGCAAACGACTGATCTCTTTAAGTACATCATCCACAGCACGGCTCACACTCGGCCCTCTGGTAATGGGTACGATGCAGTAGGTGCAGCGATGGGAACAGCCGTCCTGAACTTTGACCACCGCCCTTGAGCGTTCATAATCATCAATTTCAAACGGCTGGAAAATTGTGGTGTCGTCAGTTGATTCAGGTCCATCTTCAAGCTTGAGCAGCTCAAATTTACGTTCCTGCGGAATTACATCGGCAACTCCGGGGAGTTCAGCCAGTTCCTTGGCAAAAACCTGAGCAGCGCATCCGGCGATAATTATTTTACCTTCGGGGTTACGGCGGTTAATTCCCCGCACGGTCTGGCGCAAATCACGCAGCGCCGCCTGAGTCACAGCGCAGGAGTTAATAATGATCTCATGGGCCTCAGCATCATTTTCGGCCTGCTCGTAGCCCATGCGCAGCCAGCGTTCGCGAACAGATTCGCTTTCGTATTGGTTGATCTTGCAACCTAAAGTGGTGATCCAGAATTTTTTCATTACCGTATCCATATTATCCGCTCCTTTTATCATGGAGCCTTAAGATATAAAACTATTACTTTTTATGTTGAGTATTGCGCTTTTTACGACCATTTTTATCTGGAACAGGTGCAGAAAAATCAAGTTTGGGAGCATTGTAATTAAAGGTATCCAGATAAAAAAGCTCCAGCCCGTAACCCAGGGATTCTTCAATCTCGGCAAGCCGCGCCTTATCTTCATCAGCAACAAAGGTATAGGCTGTGCCCTTAGCATCCGCCCGTCCGGTCCTGCCGGTGCGGTGGACAAAAATTTCAACATTGTCCGGCATATCGTAATTGATAACGTGAGAAATATTGGAACAATCAATACCGCGTGCGGCAAGATCGGTTGCTACAAGCACGGTAAAATCACCGAACTTGAAACCGTTAAGAGTGCGGTTGCGCTTGCTCTGGGAAAGATCTCCATGCAGATCCGCAGCAGCCAGACCGCCCTTGGCTAAACGCTGGGCAAGTCTTCTGGCCCAACGCTTGGTGCGAACAAAGACCAATACCCGCTCAAATTCAATTTCATTGAACAGGACTTTGAGAAAACTCTGTTTCAAATGCACAGGAACCGGACAACTATACAGGCTTACCCCGTCTGCACTGACCGTCACTGCAACCCGCACAACTTCAGGATCGTGCAGAATATTTTTGGAAAGACTATTGATTGCATCGGGCATGGTTGCCGAGAACATAAGATTCTGACGCTCGGCAGGCAGCTTTGCGAGTACTTTCTCAACTTCATCCATAAAGCCCATATCGAGCATACGGTCAGCTTCATCAAGAATCAGGGTATCCACTTGGGAAAGGTCTATTTCCTCACGTTCCAGAAGATCAAGCAGCCTTCCGGGAGTGGCATTGATCACAGTGACTTTCTTAACTTCCTTGGCCTGCTTGCCGATTCCGGCACCGCCGTAGACCGCAGCACTGCGAATTCCGGTCTGCCGTCCCAGTTCAATGAAAGTCTCATGTGTCTGCAAGGCCAGTTCACGAGTGGGCGAAAGAACCAAAACCTTTACCGGACCACGTTTTTCCGCTTCTTCATCCAGCAAACGTTGCAGCACCGGCAATACAAAAGCGGCAGTCTTGCCAGTCCCGGTCTGGGCCAAACCCATGACATCGCGCCCCTGAAGCACAGCAGGAATAGCCTTTAACTGCACAGGGGTCGGGACTTCATATCCGGCACTGCGGATGCCCGAAATAAGGCGCATGTCAAATTTAAACTGGTCGAAACTCAAACAGGACTCCATTAAAATTAAAAATAAAAAAGCGCGCCCCTTGCGAGGCGCGCGGATCATTATATATTTATGATGTCGTGTAAAGTGCGGAATCTACCACCTGCGCGGCAGCCTGCGCTGTGCCCAATCTGAAAGATAAGGCAACAATTCCTCGCCAAGCTGATGCAAGGGTACGATATTTCCTTCGATTATGATACCTTGCGGAAACAAATTCATATCGTGATATTCTTTGGGGCCCTGAAAAGCCGTATTTTTAGCCAGAAGGACTGAAACATTCAAATCCTTGCAGAAAGCAATCAATCCTTCTGGGAAGAAAGCGGCATCTTTGATATTTTTACCAAGAGTGCGGAACAGAGTTCTACAAATTGAGACAAAATGTTCACGTCGCAGAGGCTGGTGCATGGCTGCTACTGTCTCGTTGGATACAAAAGTCACTACCTTATTGGTCAACGGAGCGTAATTCTTGGCATCCCTTGCATCGCCGAGGATAATTTCAGCAATGCCCAGTTCTTTGAAAATCTTGTAGCTCTGCAACCCGACCATCTTATCGTACTCAATACCGTACAAGGTAATGTTCTTGAAACCGTTCCGCCGCGCATGAATATGCTGAGCAAGCAGGAGGATTCCGGTTCCGGTCCCGATATCAAGGCCGACATATTCATCCTGTTCGAGCAACTTGGGGGAAATATTCTGAGTCACGATGGAGCGGATAATGTGACTGGTCTTGGTAATATCAGCAAGCATACGCAAGGAAAAAGACCACTGACGCAGATAATTCATAAGCTCAATATCATCATTAGGCTCATTGAGACTGCGGTGGCGGCTGAACATTTCACAAAGCTTGCTTACTTCTTCAAGAGGGACAGGTTTATCAAAACCGCCTTTATGTACATAGCAATAGAAAAATTTGAGTACCATTCCCATGATCATTGAATCGGAAATTCTGACTGAAGGATCACTCATACGATCCACGTCATCCAGCAAGGGGCTGTCGCTATATAACGATGGATCAATGACCATCTCTTCCGGATCCACTAGCGCATGGTGAATATTACCCATCTCAACTGTGCTTTGTTCCTGCATTTAAACACTCCTTGCGAACATCATAATATTAGAATCATGGAGGCATGCTTTACCTACCGAACAAGGGAATGCACAGACTGTTCCCATTTATTAAGAGGGGCAATTTCTCTGTATAAAAAAAGTCTAGAATACAAACTAAAATCTTGATTTAACTCAATTAATTAATTTAAGAAGACCACAAAAAAAGGCCGTTTCCAAAGCTGAAAACGGCCTTTACAGGCAAAAAATACCATTTCATACAGGCGGCAAAAAATGACACCTGCCTATTACATAAATCAGAACCTGCGAAAAGAACTTTCCCCGGAATATTTAGCCCTGATTCCATCCACAACTTCACGATGGGCTCTGAATGGATTCAAAGGTTCAGGCTTTTCGGCAAGGGGAGTAAGATCATGCTGGGAGAATCTCTCGATATGCAGGTTGTATCCTTTGATCATGAGGTTTTCCAGATTCACACTATCCAGCACGTTGTAAGCCAGAAGTGTTTCAAGAGCGCGCTCATCACCGTTCATTTCATATTCATTCCAAAGCAGCACGGCAAAATAACCATCCAGCCCTTCAGCGTCACCGCGATCCATACCGAAATAACGCTCAATTCCTTTCAGGCCTCCGGTAATACCCAGAGAGCGGAAAACAAATCTCAAGTCTATATGAGCGGCATCAACCTTGATACCGAAATATTTTTCAATGAACGGAACATCAAAACATTTACCGTTAAAGCTGACTATAAGCGGATATTTAGCTATTTCTTCTTCAAAATCATATAGGTTTTTACCCTGCACATATGTCTTGATTTCTTTACCGTTCCAAAGCGCAATGGTGGTAATATCGCAACTATGGGCATCTGTCCCGGTAGTTTCGATATCAATATAAGCGACATTATCGCGGAAGTGAGAATACATCCGCCACTGGTCGGAAGCAGGAAGACGGTCAGCGAACCAGTTAGCATCATATGCTTCAAGCTTCTGCTTTGATTCACCGCAGCCTTTTTCCAATTCATTCATTTTTGCATCGGAAAGGGGCGTGGCAACTCCATCAAGGATGTCGTTCCAGCTATTCGCTCCAGCCTGCCAGATTTTGGCTTCAGTTGTGCTTCCAATTCCCTTGAGATGACAAAAAGTTCTTTCGAGCATTTAAAAACAGCCCTGTTTTTCAAGTAGTTAATCAATACGGACAAAGTGTCCTTTTATGCGTATTCCCGATAGAATCACCGGAAGAATACCCCTACGTCAGGGAGAGGATTAGCCGTAATAGGCTCCTTAGTCCAGCAATTACGTAACATTGACATTAATCTGCCACTGATCATACATATATAGATGGTAAAAATATTTTCACCATAATAATAGTCGCTATGGAAAATTTGACAATGGAAAAAATTAATTTTCAATACATAATCGATCTGATTCAGGCAGAAGTAATCGCTCCTGTAAAAAAAATCCTGACAAGCCTGCCGCAGGAATCCCTCTACCTGATTCTTTCGGCCGCGGGGCTGCTTGCTCTGCTGGCGGCTGTTTTCGCTTTTCTGCTGTTGCGTCCCAAACCTAAAAAGGAACATAAGCCTCAAGGTCCTCAAGACTTTGTTAAATTTTTTCAGAACAGCGGGACAATTATGGATATTGCAGCAGCCGGGGAGCATGAAAACGTGCTTGGTCGTGGTGTTCTCACAGCGGTAAAACCTGACCATATGCGTGTAGAAATTATCGAGGAGAGCGGGATTTCACGCCTCACCCCCACTGCAGAACTAATCCTTATGTTCCCTCCGGAACAAAGCGCAGCCGGAAAGGTAAACTCATTCAGGTCGACTATTAATACCATTGAATGTGAAACCGGTAACTGCGGCAGAATGGTCCTGACCCCGCCAGTTAAATTTTCACTGGTCAAAAGACGCCGCCACAAACGCAAACGCGTCATTGACCAGCAATTCATCCGGGTCAAGCTATGGCTTGGCAAGCCGGACAGCGACGACACCACTTTTGCTGACCGTATTCCCGACCTTGCGGTAAATTCATATGATCCTCGCTCCACCGGACACGAGGATAATCAGGTCATCAACATTTCCAATGGAGGTATCGGAGTCGGCGCTTCTCCCGTACTTGTTGAGTCAAAATTAAACATAGATGATGATGTACTGATCAGCATCTTCATGTTCAATTTCCGGCAGAAAGTTTTCAAGCCGTACTGGTATGCAGGAAAAATCCGATCCATGGAAAATATGGACGGCCAAACCTGCCGTGTGGGTATTGAATTCACCAGCACCGGAAAGATGCGCGATGAGAATGAACAGAATATTGACTGGGCAAAAATTTAAACAAAACTGAAAAGAAAGCTCCGGATGTAAGACGCAAAAAAAAGACAGGAACGAAGCGTATTGAAGCATACGTGAGTTTCTGTCTTTTTTGCAGCTACGCCACAGATGGCGCTTTATCTTCAGTCTTAAAATCCCCCGCCGACTCAGTCAGCGGGGGATAATTGTACCGTGGTTACGCAGGAGGACAGTTTTATGTATCGTCCTGCAATCTATCCAACCTTGTTAATATAGCGATTGGCAATCAAGGGGGTGCCGCGTGCGACACTGCCGTACCCCTTGAAGCGGGTACTTTCCTTCTTAACCCGCCCTATGTCCTGCCGCAGCGATGCGTGAAGTTTCTTAGCTTCAGCGGTAAGCTGCCCTTGCAGGTTCTTGAGCTTGTTAAGCTTTTCCAGAATTTCATCCAGACTCACGCTCTCTTTTGTTTCCAGAGCCTTATCGGTGAGTACACCTCTTCTTTCTGCGGCATCAAAGGCATCGTCCACCTCGCCCGCCACAAGAAATCTCAACTCTTCGTATCCGATTTCAAGAGCCTGATCCAGAAGTTCCAAGGTTTGAGCCATAACAGTTACCTCTTGGCTACCTCCCGGAGATCCTCACGAATGATGGAGATAACATTCTTCCATTTTTCAACGGAAGGCAGGAATTCATATTCAAGCAAATCAGCCAGCAGAATCCAGTCCTCGTTCTCAAGGACTTCGGTCATTTCAGTGAAAAGACCGGAAAAATCTTCCACAACCTTTTCGAAATCATCGTGTTGTTTAATGGAGAAATGATCACGCAGGTTTCCGACCATGCCAAGGAAGTCCCTGATAACATCAAGAAGATCCTGATAAAGTTCGAGGGCTTCAGCATCGTCTGCCTGTCTGAAAAGTTCAGCAACCTGCTTGCCGCCGCCGGCCATGATGTTCACGACCTTATAGAGTTCAAGAGTGATGGCAGAAGCCATCTCAACTGCGGATGCACTGACAATTTCAAGGCTGTCGATTTCGGAAGTTTCAATATCTTCCGACTGGTTGGGGTAAATTTCACTGAAAGGTTCATTGTTAACCTTAACGTCGGTTACAATGCGGTCGTCAAGGTGGCCGTCTGCCATCACCTTGTCAAAAACCTGCTCAAGATTTTCAAAGCTTCTGATATCGAGATCAGTTTTGGTTCCATCGATAACGATCATAATGACTCTCCTCCTAAATTAGGTACGTAATTTTTTCCGGTTGGTCCGGTACGCCCTATTTCATACAAGAGTCATGCCAACGCTACTCAATAGAAACCGACATCGCACCGACCAGCGCCATGTAACACTTTAACTGATCCATAACTCCATCCATGCTTTCATGGGTTCTGGATTCTATCATCCACATGGAAGAAAGCACCGAAAGCTCAGGACAGGAGGACAATATATCCTGTATTTTTTGCAAGTTAGCCAAGAATTTCATTTTCATGGCTTCAATAGGATCAGCCTGAAGAATCACCGCCTGCTTGCTTAATAAAAAGAGAACATCCCTACAACTATTGAGAGAACTGAGCAGTCTGGACCGCAAATCAGAAGATAACTCCATCTTAGGAAGTTCTGCTGCATCAAATTCATCGCCGTCAAGAAAGCGACGGTAAAGTTCACGCTGCAAGACAATCCACTTATAACGATCACTATCCGTATGCCCGGAAAGAGAAGTCAGGGAAATCATCCCCCTCTCATCACGCCCGGTCAGGTAGGCACGCACGCCTCTGTTCTCGATTCGGGGCCACTCTCCACTATCAAGAAAAGATGAAACAGCATCAAATACAGTATCAGGCTCAACTTCCCTGCGGCAGACATTCTCGTAAGCGCACTTTTTGCCAAACGGACAGGGATGGCAATCAAGATCAGGTTCAAAACAGCACAGGTTTGCAGCAGCAGGACCTGTATCCCACGGCTGTGCTGTGGCGAGGAAAATAGCAGCCAGCGGAGTTCCGGAACCGGCTGCAAGGTGCATTGTCCCGGTATCATTGGTTACCAGCAGGTCTATACGGCGCAAAATCGCCGCAAGTTCCGGCAGGGATGTTCCTCCCATAAGGTTTACAGACGGGAATTCAGCGCCCTGCAAAATACGCTCACCCAGCCCCTTCTCGCCTTCAGTGCCAAGAAGAACAGGTACCATGCGCTTTTCCTTCCACAACCTGCGCCCAAGCTTTCTGAAATGCTCAACAGGCCAACGCCTGCGATCCTCACTGGCTCCGGGTTGAAAGCCTACAAATCCCTGTGCACCGGGAGCAGGATTCTCCAGCAACTTCAAGGCCGCAATCTTCATTTCCGCTGTAGATTCAGCAAGCTCAAAAGGCGCAGGCTTATTGATCCCGGCAACTTTGCAGAAGAGATCAACCACATTAAAAGGACTGGACCCGCGGTTGGCGGATGCCATTTGCAGGAATCCGGCCCAGCGTGAGGTGTCGGCATTGAATCCGAAATCGTCCATGGCAAAACCGCGAACTTCGCGTCCCTGACCGAGTCTGAGAGTAATCAACCGCGAAGAAACGGACGGGGTCAGGTTTATGACCAGTTCCGGATCAAAAGATTCTTCAATTTCAGTACAATATGATTCAAAGACATTAACCGCCTCGCGCCAGTCCCTATCAAGGGATGCCAAAAGCGATGCTCCGGGCAGTGAAAAAGTCCGTGTTACATTGCGCAGCAGCTGGGTGGTCCCGGCGAAATTTTTCAAACACATAACCCCGACTTCATAACCTTGATCAGTAAGGGCGGTTATTACCGGCTGGGTCTGCAAGATGTCCCCGAAACGGGTAAGATTTATAACTAGCGCTTTCATATTGATGCCTCCGGCGGACCTGCGGGGACCAAAGAAACTTTTTGAAAATAGTTTCTCTGGACTCTTCAAAAAATTTTAATAGGGCTTCGCCGCTTTGTTTTGTAATTTGTCATCTTTTTAAGGGTATACCTTAACTATGCAGACAACGCCACTCACAGCAAACGGTATCTTTTTCGGGTAAACGGCACGAAGTTTCCGCCAAACGGTTTTTACTTCCCCTGAGTGATTTTCTTCCACCGTTTATCGAAAAGCATGTGCATGCAAAGGGAAAAATGTATATAACTCTAGACATCCGGTAAAAATTTTCTGCTTACACATGCACTTTAAAAAAAGACCTCAGGAGGCCACCTCATGACTGAAGAACAAAAAATTGAAAGTCTCTCCAAAGAAAACAGGCTCTTTAATCCTCCTGCCGATTTCCCCGGCGCATGCGTGAAAAGCCTTGAAGAATACAAAGCTATCTATGACCGTTCCATCAACGACATGGAAGGTTTCTGGGCCGAACGCGCAGACGAGCTGCTCACCTGGGACAAGAAGTGGGACAACGTTCTTGATTATGATTTCGACAAACCGGAAATTAAATGGTTTGAAGGCGGCAAGCTCAATGCATCCGCCAACTGCCTTGACCGCCACATTGAAAACGGCCGCCGCAACAAGGCCGCACTTATCTGGCAGGGCGAGGAAGACCATGAAGTAAAAGTTTATACCTACGACATGCTCCACCGCGAAGTATGCCGTTTTGCCAACGTACTCAAAAAACTGGGCGTAGAGAAAGGCGATCGCGTATCCATCTACCTGCCCATGATCCCGGAACTGGCTATCGCAATGCTGGCTTGTACCCGCATCGGCGCACCCCATTCCATCATTTTCGCAGGCTTCAGCTCAAACAGCCTGCGTGACCGCATCAACGACTGCGGCGCAAAAGTACACATCACCGGTGACGGCGTTCTGCGCGGCGGAAGAAAAATCCCGCTCAAGCCCAACTCCGATGAAGCTCTCAAAGAGTGCCCCTCTGTTGAGCAGTGCATTGTTGTTCCCAGAGCAAACAATGAAATTGAAATGGTCGAAGGCCGTGACCGCCTCTGGTCCGAACTTATGGAAGACCCGGAAATCACCGACAACTGCCCCTACGAACTGATGGATTCCGAAGATCCGCTCTTCATCCTCTACACCTCCGGCAGTACCGGTAAGCCCAAGGGCGTTTTCCACACCACCGGCGGCTACATGACTTACGCAGCCCATACCTGCCAGTGGGTCTTCGATCTTAAAGATGATGACGTTCATTGGTGCACCGCCGATATCGGCTGGGTAACCGGACACTCATACATTGTTTACGGACCGCTGGCCCTCGGCGCTACCAGCATCATGTTCGAATCCGTGCCTACCTACCCGGACCCGGCAAGATTCTGGCAGGTCTGTGAAAAATTCAGAGTAAATATTTTCTACACCGCTCCTACCGCCATCCGTGCACTCATGCGCGAAGGCGACCAGTGGACCAAGAAATACGATCTCTCCAGCCTGCGCATTCTCGGAACGGTTGGTGAGCCCATCAACCCCGAAGCATGGATGTGGTACCACGAAAATATCGGTGCCGAAAAACTGCCCATCGTTGATACCTGGTGGCAAACAGAAACAGGCGGGCATATCCTGTCTCCCCTGCCTTATGCCACCCCGCTTAAACCCGGCTCGGCAACCCTCCCGCTGCCCGGTATTGATGCGGCAATTGTGGACCGCCACGGCGAAGAAGTCGGTCCCAACGAAGGCGGTTTCCTCGTTATCCGTAAACCGTGGCCCGGTATGCTTCGCGGAGTCTGGGGCAATCAGGAAAGATTCAAACAGCAATACTTTCAGGGCTTCCCCGGAGTATACGAATCCGGCGATGGAGCTCGCAGGGATGAAGATGGATACTTCTGGATCATGGGCCGCGTAGATGACGTTATCAACGTTTCCGGTCACAGACTGGGTACCGCAGAAATCGAATCCGCACTGGTTTCTCACCCGGCAGTTTCAGAAGCAGCTGTTGTAGGCATGCCTCACGAGGTTAAAGGCCAATCCATCTATGCCTATGTAACCCTCAAGGCTGAATACGATGAGGACGATGATCTTATGAAAGACCTGCGCATGCACGTCCGCAAGGAAATCGGCCCTCTGGCAGCACCGGAAGTAATTCAGTTTGCTCCCTCCCTGCCCAAGACCCGCAGCGGTAAGATCATGCGTCGAATCCTGCGCAAGATCGTAGAAGGCGATACTTCGAACCTCGGTGACACTTCGACACTGGCTGATCCTTCAGTAGTGACCGACCTCATCGAAGGTTATGAAGAAATAATGAATCCATAAGTATGGTAAAAGGTTGCCCCGAAGTTGCCCGGTTCTAATCAGAACCGGGCAATAGTTCAGCAGTCTGAACCATATGAAACAGGCTGCCAAACAGCCTGACCGGATGAGACCGGGATATACGAAAAGTGCTTCTATCTATTGTGGAAGGTGGCTATGGAAGCATCGTATATTCCGGTCTATTTTTTTGCCCTCGCTCTTGCAAATACACTCCATACTGTTACCATGAGAAATAATAGTCTCAGTACACTTAGTGCAGGAGTACCCAATGCGGCGAGAAATCAAACAGATATTTTACGGCGAACCGGTACACGAAGGTGCCGGAGTAAAATTGCATCGAGCCTTCGGATATTTTGAAGCCTCCCTTTTTGACCCTTTCCTTATGCTTGATGACTTTCGGTCCGACAAACCGGAAGATTACTTAAAAGGATTCCCGTGGCATCCGCACCGGGGAATTGAAACCATCACCTACCTATTGAAAGGCGATGTGGAACACGGGGACAGTCTCGGAAATGCAGCTGTTACCGGGGCCGGAAGCGTTCAATGGATGACTGCCGGAAGCGGAATTATCCATCAGGAAATGCCCAAAGGCGATGAAAACGGCTCCATGCACGGTTTTCAGCTCTGGGCCAATCTCAGTTCCGAAAACAAAATGACCGATCCCGAATATCGGGAAATCCCATCCAAAGACATTCCTATTGTTAACCGTGAAGACGGCACCAGCATAAAAATTATTGCCGGAAAGGTAGACGGAACAAAAGGTCCGGCCAAAGGTATCGGCATAGACCCGGAATATCTGGATGTGACCGTACCCGCAGACTTTGAATTTATTCATCCCACCAAACGAGGCTACACCGCCTTTATATATGTCACCGCAGGCAACGGAACAGTTAACGGACAGCAGGTGGAGAATCGATCACTTGTACTTTTCGATGACGGTGATGAACTGGCGGTAAATGCAGGCAACAGCCCGATAAGTTTCCTTTTACTGACCGGAAAACCGATCAATGAAATGATTTACTGGCGCGGCCCCATTGTCATGCATACCGCCGAAGAATTGGACAAAGCTTTTCAGGAATATAAAGACGGAACCTTTATTAAACACCCTAAACCACAAGGACTATAACATGGAATTCCCTCAAATTCTGGAAAAACGGAGAGCTGTAAACTACTTCGACCCGAATCGTGATGTTGACCAAAAACTGCTTGAAAAGATCATTGAACAGGCTGGAAACGCACCATCAAGCTACAATTTGCAGCCGTGGAAACTGAAAGTTATCCGTGACATGGATCGCAAAACGGCTCTTCGTGCACTGGCCTTTGACCAGCCCAAGGTAACCGAGGCTCCGGTAGTCCTCATCGTACTTGCTGACCGTGAAGGCTGGAAGCAGGAAAAACCAACTGTTGAAAATGTTTTCAACGATTTCGTCGCATCAGGGAAAATGCAGACAGAGCAAAAAGAATGGTTTTCCGGTGTAACTCAAGGTTTATACGGGCGTGATGAAATGGCAGCACAGGCCTTTGCCAATAAAAACACCGGACTGTTCGCAATGTCGCTGATGTACGCAGTCACAGCTAACGGTCTTGAATCCCATCCCATGGACGGCTTCGACCTTCAGGGAGTGCGCAAGGAATTCAACATACCGGATCATTATTGGATTCCAATGCTTATTGCCATCGGTTACCTGAACCCCGGAACGGAAATTCCACCCAAGGGCTGGCGGCAATCATATTCGGATATTATTATCGATTAACACCATAGCCCTGTAAAACGTCCATAAACGGATTAATTCACGGGGCAGACGGCAAAAAGACAATACAAAACACGAAAAACAAAATTTGAATTCCCGTTCACCGAAAATAGAATGCATCAATAGACCAGTCATGCTTTTATGACTGCACGGATAAGGAGAAAAGCAGAAAAAGACCCGGATTGAAAACAACAAATAACTCTACAACATCGGGGGACGAAATGAGTGACACAAAAGTGATGAACAGATGGTTTGCCGTAGTTGGCGCTGTGCTGATGCAATTGGCACTCGGCGCAATCTACGCATGGTCGGTATTCACCCCTTCACTGATTGCGGCTGGATGGAACAAATTCCAGACTCAAGCTGTATTTTCCATCGCGCTGGTCAGTTTCGCCATATCCATGGTCTGGGCAGGTAAGAAACTCGCTCAATGGGGTCCCATGAAACTCTCTTTCCTCAGTGCACTCGTACTGGGAGCGGGTTATGCCCTTGCCGGTCTCATCGGCGGCACAAGCTTTACCGCCCTCTGTCTCTTCATCGGTCTTATCGGCGGTGCCGGAATCGGCCTTGGATACGTAGTTCCCATTGCCGTCGGCATGCGCTGGTTCCCTGATAAAAAAGGATTCATCACCGGTCTGGCCGTAGCCGGATTCGGTTTCGGTGCCATGGCCTGGGTCAAGCTGGCCGGAGCATGGGGTAACCTCATCGGCTCAATCGGAATATCATCCACCTTCTCAGTCTACGGAGTTCTCTTCTGTCTGATGATCGCAGCAGGCGGAATCTTTATGCGCTTTCCCCCGGAAGGCTGGGCACCTGAAGGCTATCACCCTGAAACTAACGCTGATGCAGCAAACGATGCTGAAGAAGAAAATTTCAGCACCACTGAAATGCTCCGCACTCCTCAATTCTATCTCATTTTCGCAACTTTCACCTTCAGCGCGGCAGCTGGACTTATGTCAATCGGACTGATGAAGCTTTACCCCATGGAAGCTTTGCAGGCATCAGGACACAGTATGGCTGAAGCAAGTGCTATTGCCGGAACTGCCATGGCTGTTTTTTTCAGCCTCGCCAACGGACTGGGCCGTATCATCTGGGGAACCATGAGTGATAAGCTGGGACGCAAACGCTCCATCCTGCTCATGACCGCCATTCAGGGTGCAACCCTGCTGGCATTCACAGCCATGGCCGGAAACGCATTCCTGCTTTACGTGGGAGCAACCATCATCGGCTTTAACTTCGGCGGCAACTTTGCCCTCTTCCCCACCATCACAGCTGATACCTTCGGCACTAAGAGCGTGGGACAGAACTATCCGTACATCTTCCTCGCATACGGCGCAGGCGGAATCGGTGGGCCTCTGCTCGGCGGAGTACTCGGTGATATGGGTAACTTCCCGCTGGCGTTCACTATCTGCGGAGTATGCTGTTTAATCGGTGCTGCTGCCATCGCAATGGTCAAGAAGCCCCACAGAAGTTTCAACGCCAGTCCCGAAACAACCACATAAAAACATTTCATCAGGGCATTGAGCATAGCTCATCTCTGAAGAAACTCCTTACGGAAGTTTAGCTCATTTAACTTCCGTACCCCCTAAAAACTCCCCGCGTCGTGTGGGGAGTTTTTAATTTTGAAATTCCCCTGCCCTTGAATTTACACTTCGAACTGCATACCATCTATTATCCCAACAAAGGAGTGTACATGACAAACCGCTGCCAATGGGCACAACACGAACTCGAAATAGCCTACCACGACAACGAATGGGGAGTTCCCCTGCACGATGACCAACTTCATTTTGAATTCCTCATCCTTGAGGGGGCTCAGGCCGGACTTTCGTGGCTGACTGTTTTAAAAAAGCGCGAGAACTATCGCCAAGCTTTTGCTAATTTCGATCCTGAAATAGTTGCCCGCTTTACTGAGGACGACATTGAACGGTTACGGCAGAATGAAGGAATCATCCGCAACAAGCTCAAGATCAATTCCGCTGTACGCAATGCCCGGGCATTTCTGGATATTCAAAAAGAATTCGGAAGCTTTGATGCTTACATCTGGCAATTCACAGGCGGAAAAACGATCCAGAACAAATGGCAGACGCTGGAAGAAGTTCCCGCCAAAACTGCGGAAGCGGAAGCCATGAGCAAGGATTTAAAGAAAAGAGGCTTCAATTTCGTAGGCCCGACAATCTGCTACGCATACATGCAGGCTACTGGAATGGTTAACGATCATCTTATAAGTTGCTTCCGCCACAAAGAGTTGCTGGCTGTAGGATAAGGTACATTAAAATATCCCTTTCAATTTGCGCTTCCAACACGCCCTAAACCTTGACACACCGGACTTCAGGCACTAATTCTTACGAGTTGCCCAAAAGCGCAACCGCAAACCGGAACCGGATTTAATAAAACCCGTCCGGTCTTTTTTTTCTAATGAAATTTTAACAGGCCTGACGCGCCTATTTTCGCGCAGCCTGACAAGGAGAATTCTAATGGCGTACGATGTAAAACTTTTCAAACTCATCAACGGCGACATGGTTATCGGTAAGTGGGACGAAGCAAACGACAAAATCACCGATCCCGCAGTACTCCAGACCGTTCCTTCCCAGCAGGGCGTGCAGATGATGATCCTGCCTTTCGGCTACCCTTTCGATAACGAAATCGAAGGCGAAATCGAAGGCCGCCACATTCTCTATACCTACAAGAACTGTCCTGAAGATGTTTCCACCAAATACCTCGAAGCTTCCAGCAACCTGACCCTCTCCACCGGCGGTCTCGGCGGCATGGGTGCCGGCATGGGCGGCGGTAACGTTTCCGACATTTCCGAACTGCTGAAAAAATAATTTTAAATAGCCTCCGGCGGCTGGAAAAGGGTTTAAGCTGCCGGAGACGAAATCTTTTCATAAAAAGCGCGTAGCGCATCAAATTCAAGGGTGTACTTTTGAAAAAGTTGCTTCCTCTTTTGCCCCGCCCTACCCGCTATCTGGGTTCGGAATGGGGTTCCGTCCACAAGGACCCCGCTAAGGTCAAGGCTCATATCGCCATTGGTTTCCCGGATCTTTACGAGATCGGCATGTCTTATCTCGGTCAGAAAATCCTCTATGAAATCGTTAACAAGCATGATGATTTCTACGCAGAAAGGGTTTACACCCCCTGTGAGGAAACCGCTGAAATCATGCGCGAACATGGCGAACTGCTGGCCACTCTTGAAAGCGACACTCCGCTGAAAGACGTGGACGCGCTGGGCATCAGCCTGACTCATGAGCTGTGCTACACCAACGTGCTTTTCATGCTGGACCTTGCCGGTATTCCGCTCAAATCTGCGGACCGAGACGATTCCTGTCCGCTGGTCATCGGCGGAGGTGGAGCCTGCTTCAATGCAGAACCTGTTGCAGACTTCTTTGATGTGATCATGCTCGGAGATGGCGAAGAATCCATCATCAAGGTCATGGAAGTTATTGCCGAATGCAAAGAGCAGGGACTGGGACGTAAAGCTCGCCTTGAGAAACTTGCCGAACTTCCCGGCATCTACATTCCTGAATTTTTCGATCCCGAGAATCCCGGAGATTTCTTTGTGGAAAAGGCTGTGGTCGAAGATTTCGAACCCATTCCCTTTCCCAAAGAACAGATTCTTCCGTACGGTCAGGTCATTCATGACCGCCTGACCATGGAAATCGCCCGAGGCTGTACCCGTGGCTGCCGTTTCTGTCAGGCAGGTATCATCTACCGTCCTGTCCGCGAACGCACTCCGGAGACACTGACCAAGACTCTTATGGAAGGTCTGGAAGAAACCGGATACGAGGAAACTTCCTTCCTCTCCCTGAGCACCGGGGATTACTCAGCTCTGGATACACTTTTTGCCCAGTGTTTTGATAACTGTGCAGCTGAGCAGATTTCCATTTCACTGCCTTCCTTGCGTGTCGGTTCTCTTTCCGAACCGATCATGGAACGTATCGCCACCATCCGCCGCACCGGAGCCACCCTTGCTCCCGAGGCCGGAAGCCAGCGCATGCGTGACGTAATCAACAAGGGCATCACAGAAGAAGCCCTGCTGAAACATGCACTCATGCTCTATGAAAACGGCTGGCAGAATATAAAACTCTATTTCATGATCGGCCTGCCCACCGAGACTTTTGAAGACCTCGATGCCATTGTCGATCTTTGTGTCAAGGTTCGCGATGTAGCAGGCAAGCACATCAAAAAACTGAACATCACTGCTGCTGTTTCACCTTTCGTACCCAAGCCGCACACCCCCTTCCAGTGGGAACGTCAGATTTCTCTCGAAGAAATCGGTGAACGCTTGGATTACATGCGCGAAAAATTCAATAACCAGAAGCGCATTAAGATGAAATCGCATATTCCGCGCATGACCTTCCTTGAAGGTATTTTCTCACGCGGTGACCGCAGACTCGGCCCTGTAATCGAGAAGGCGTATAAGAAAGGCGCACTCTATTCCAGCTGGAAAGATCATCTCAAGCTTGAGCCTTATCTTGAAGCCATGGAAGAGGAAGGCCTTACCCCGGAAGAATTCACCGGAGCACGGGACCATGATGCCCGCCTGCCTTGGGATCATCTTTCATCCGGGGTCAGCAAAAAATTCCTGCTCACCGAGCTTAAGCGCGGTATCTCCGAAAAAATCACCGGAGACTGCCGTTACGAAGAATGCCGCAACTGCGGAGTCTGCAACTTTGACGGTCGCAAATCCCTGCTTGAAAAGCAGGCAGAAAATATGGACCTGCGTCCAAAGATGGTTTTTGAAACCCGCGACCAGACCGGAGATGTCCCCGATTTCGTACAGACAGAAAAACCTGACCTCGGCATCAAGGGCAGCCATTTCCGTCTTTGGTATACTAAAACAGGAACCTCAGCCTACCTGTCACAGCTTGACCTTCAGCCTGTGATTGAGCGTGCCATGCGCCGTGCAGAACTGCCGCTGACCTTCTCTCAGGGATTCCACCCCATGCCGCGCATGTCCTTCGGGCGTGCATTGCCTGTTGGTGTAGAAAGCTTGAAAGAATGGATGAACATCATGCTGCGTACCGAAATCGGTGCACAAGATCTGGTGGATCGTCTCAACAGGCAGATGCCCATGGGGATGAAGATTGTCGGAGCTGATCCGCTGACTTTATCCAAAAAACAGAAGCATCCGGAGATAGAAGACTTCACTCTTATCTTCACCTGCTCCGATGAAGAGGCCAAAGAAAAAATCGAACGTCTGCGCGAGTACGCACAGTCGGATGAATACATTGTCTCCCACACCACCAAGAAAAAGGTGAAAGAGAAAAACATCCGTCCCATGCTGGTCAAATTCGATGAAATGAATGAGCGGACTTTAAAACTGACCTTCGACTGGACATCCATGTACATGAGTCCGGTGAAGATGATTGCCGCCATCTGTCCCGGAACAACGCTGCTGGACTTTGACCTGACCAAAACGGATCAACGATTCGAATAGCAGCCTAATTCAAGACTAATTAAAAGGGCCAGTTTACCGGAATATTTCGGTAAACTGGCCGTTTTTTTTGAAAAAGACCGACCTGTCAATCTTAAAATTAGACGAAAACAATCAGCAACTCTTGAGACTACTCGGCAACAACAACCTGATTTCGCCCGGATTGCTTTGCCTTATACATCGCCTTATCCGCCATCCTGACAGTTTCTTCACTTGGCCTACTTCCATCACTTGCCGCACACCCTATGCTGACAGTCAATGAATGATGAGCGCCGGAGGAAGGTAAATAAACCGTGTTCGATTCAACGGATTTCCTGATCCGCTCTGCAAGGGCGGCGGCATGTTCAAGCTTGGTATCATAGAGTAATATCAAGAATTCTTCGCCGCCATACCGTCCAAAAAGATCATTGCTACGCAACACTTTTTGCGTTTCCTCAACAAAATATTTTAGTACCAAGTCGCCTGCATCATGCCCATATGTATCATTAACTGATTTAAAATTATCAAGATCCAAAAGCAAAGCCGCGAAAGAACCCTTATCGCCATTCAACTGATGAAGCGCGTCATCCAGTGCCCGTCTGTTATATGCTCCGGTAAGGGCATCCCTTGTTACGAATTCGATCATTTGCTTTCTGTTTCTTGCGAGCCAGATGCTCCCGAAGACCCCGGAAATCATACCCAATAAAATTGCTCCCAATGTAGCAATAATTGTCTTGGTCTTAAGGTCATGGATGGAACTGTAAGCCCTGCTCACAGCTTCTTCCCTATACGAAGCGAAACTATCCAGATCCTCAGAAACAGTCTCTACACGCAGGTCAAATTCCTCCATCAACTCTGCTGAGCGTTTGGAAACCAGTCCAACTACTTTTAACTGAAATATTTGATCTCCAAGGAGCATACAACTATTCCACTCCTGCCTCAGATAGAGCAACTTACTTTTTTCATCGACATATGCAGGATTATCAATCAAGACTTTGAAATAATGGTTAACCTCATCTTTTGACTGTTCCCAAAGCTTCTTATTATCCATTTTGCCTTGAAGTAAATAATCATTGGGCCCCATCATGGAAGTTATTAAAGCCTTCTGCAAAACCCTTACAGGGCGTATTTCTTCATATATAGTATCTGCGATAAACTCCATTTTCTCAAAAATAGGATGAAAAAACACAAATACTGTAATCAGAACCAATGACAAGATAGGTAACAGAGTAAATGAAACAACCATCAAATATCTTGATTGCCTTTCGGTATTGAAATCATTCATATGCACCTAACATTTTTGCTTTACACCTAATTTTTAAGCCTTCCCTGCATCAAATTGACAGCCTCTAACCCACTTCAAAGTTCTTTCATGATATCATGTATCTTATCAAAATGTCATAAATATCTTCAACCGACACGTCCGGAAGAACTTTTCTGAAATTACAAAAAAAGGGAGTGGTAAAAACCACTCCCTGAAATCTAAAACGCCTTTCAGCTCCTTACCCAAGAAGCAATCGCAACGGATGAAATCTATACACGTAACCGAAAAACACTTAACAGCATAAAGCCTTACACCAATCAAAGAGTTTTAAAACTTCATTGGACAGAACTTGGAAGAATCATCCTTAAATATTTGTTCAACTTCTAAAAATGCGTCAACAACAACTGGATCAAAATGCTTGCCGGACTCGCTTTTGATTAATTCCATTGCCTTTTCGTGTGACCAAGGGGCTTTGTATGGCCTTTTACTACGCAAGGCATCATATACATCTGCAATCGCCACGATTCGGGCTGAAAGTGGAATCTCCTCTCCACATAACCCTAACGGGTACCCTGTACCATCCCATTTTTCATGATGATAGAGTGCAACATCTGCAGCCAAAGCAAGATAAGAATCCTTGCCAAATTCATTGATAAAAATCTCGTTTCCCAAGTTCAGTACTGTCCCCGCTACTGTAGTGTGCTCCCTTACAATCTTAAATTCTTCATCCGTTAACTTGCCCTGCTTCGACAATATTTCAACAGGAACAGATGTCTTACCGATGTCATGTAGGATAGAGGCCAAAGCCAGTTCATCCACGTAGTTATCTTTTTGAGTAAGATACGGCCTGTATGGCCCACCTTCCCTTAATTTTGAAGCAATAATGTATGTTAAGTTTCTTATACGGTTTAGATGCTCGCCAGTATCCGGATCATAATTCTCTGCAAGAATGGCTAGCGATTGTATGGAGACTTCTTGTGTTACTTGAAGTTCTTGAGTTTTTTCATATACCAGCTTCTCAAGATTTTTATTAAGCGATCTTACTTTTTCATCAGCTTGATCCCTATAATAGCTAAGCCTGCCAGCTCGAATAAGCACCACAACAATTATTATCAGTAATGAGAATGATATTGCAGAACCAAAAACAGCCTCATTAATTAAGAGGTTATCCAATTCCTCTTTTCTTAAGGTTAAATCATAATAAAGCTCAAAAGCTCCGGCAAATTTTCCATTGTCCATTATTGGAATATATATTTCCGCCAAATCCTTGGAGACGAACCGTCCTTCAAGAGTATGCTGATTCTTGGTTACAATCTTAGAAAAATTCTTACCTTTTGCGACAATCAGTTTAAAATACTCATGCCTGTTAAGCTTTCCGATATCCTCTGGCGCGGTCGAGTATACAATCTCCCCGGCAGCGTTGAATATTTTGACTTTTTCAAGTCCAAACTTGAGCATTGCATGTTTCATTAACTCATCAATATCTTTATCAACTTCAAGGTCACCTGAAGAAGATATCCTCGTTGCTTCCATTGCCCAATAGTTGGCTGTTTTTTCGGCCTCTTCTTCGGAATAATTCAGAAGTTTCTCGCTAAAATAGGGCAAAACGAAATAATAACTTCGGAGAGGGTAAGCAATAGTAGTTATAATTCCGATGACTAAAAGAATTATTATCTCTGGATGCCTGTTTATGGTCTTTGCAACTTTCTCCATACTGATCTCCAAACCAATTAATCGGGGAAGAAATTAATATACGCAATATATTTATTGCCTATTCCCAAACCTGTCTATGGAGAATGGAAAATTATAATACAGCACCTTAGAGAATTTATCAGACTTTCCAACCACTGTAGTGATGTACATTTAAATACACGGTAATAATCAATTTACATTCCCAAGAGTTAGTGCGGGGAGACTCTACTTGTAATTTTCAGGAATGTCTTATGATACAAGCTGAATCATTTCCTTACCAATTCAGCGAAAAGCGCACCATTAGCATTGCAACATTAATGAAAACATATTTACAAAATCAACGATTATCATATCCAGATAAAACAAAAAAAAGGGAGTGGTAAAAACCACTCCCTGAAATCTAAAACTCCTTTCAGCTCTTTGCCGAAGAAGTCATCATAACTGGATAAATCTATACACGATAAATCAGAAGGGCACCTCGTCCATTCCGCTTGCTTCGGAAGGAAATGCGGGGCCGAGATCTTCATCATCCGGGAAACCGCCGCCCTGCTGCTGAGGCTGTTGGTTGTACTGTTGCTGCTGGGGCTGGCCCTGGTAGCCACCCTGCTGCTGGTTATTGTACTGACCACCGCCCTGCTGCTGATATCCATTCTGCTGCTGGCCCTGATATCCGCCTGCATCCTGCCTGCTGTCGAGGCCCTGAATGTTGTTGGCTACGATTTCAGTTGTGTAACGGTCCTGACCGTTCTGGTCCTGCCATTTACGGGTCTGCAATTTACCTTCAACCATAACCAGACGGCCTTTGGACAGGTATTTGCCTACGAATTCGGCAGTCTGACGCCATGCAACAACACGGTGCCACTCGGTCTTATCAACTTTCTGGCCGCTATTGCGGTCTTTGTAGCCTTCATCGGTAGCTACAGAAAGGTTGGCAAAGGCCTGACCGGAGGTTGTGTATGAAAGTTTCGGATCCTGCCCGAGACGTCCTATCAATATTACTTTGTTCATGCTTCCTGCCATCTAGGCCCCCATTTATCTGAATTTTCTTTTTGAAGCGATCTTTTCCGCAACACTCAGCTCGTCTTCGAGATCGTAGCTGATGGTATTGGCTTCCGAAGCTTTCCAGTCGCCAAGAGCTTTTTCCATACGCAATTTAAGTTCATACGCTTTACGGATGGATTCAGCCATGGCTTCGGCCTTTTCTTCCGGGATCATGCCCAGCTCAAGACGGTCCTTAAGGTCCTCGACAAGCTCGATAACACCACGCGAGCGCCCGTCGGGCTGCGGTTCTTCCCAAGCGGTCTTAACCAGATAAGGCCAGTTTTTCTCAACTTCGGCTTCATCATATGTACGGGCCATAACCCTAATTTGGAGCACATTTCCCATGCGAAAAATCCTTTATTAATACGGAAAAAAAGAATTCGTCAATCGCTAGATTTCAAAAAGCAAAAACTCTTATTAATCAACCTCTTCCCATTCGCTCTGAACGCGGTTGACAACTTCCTGAATCTGCTTGAGCTGATCAGCAGGACAAACACCGATCAGGGGTTGGGCTGCATCAACGTTGTCACCGTTATTGAAATATACGGAATAAATGAGACCTTCGGGCCCGCTGTAGTTGAGCGCAGTTTCCCTTTTCATACGGGAAACAATGAACAGGTCCATACCTTCGGTAACCTTAACGGAACGCTCACCGGAACCTTTGATCTTAGCGTCAACTTCAGGAGTGAAGTAGTATTTTGCTTTTTCAGGAGCATTGAACAGAAAAAGAGCTTTCTTGAGGATCAGCTGAATTACTTCTTCTTTGGAAAGGAAGTGACGGATCTTGATCAGCACTTCTCCGGCTTCTACAAAGCTGCCTTCCAGATCCTGACGGATGGAAACAATTTCACCTTTTTCAGGAGCAGTAATGTTCTTGGTATTGCGTTCACGAGTAAGTTTAGCCAGTACGGTGCCGGGCTTTTCCTTCCATTCACCGGAGGGACCTTTCACCTTATCGCCAACCTTAAGACCGGTAAATTCAACAGTTCCGGTATGAGGGACAGATATTTCAATTTCCTCGTAAGGAGAAGCCTTGATCTCTTCAAGCAGTTCCTTAATATTCAGCATTATATTAACCTCTGGATTATTTTTACTTATATCCCGCGACATTGGGCGGAGATCATTATTTTTACATTTTAAACCGGAGCCCTAAGACCCAGCATCCGGTTCGGGCAATTTGCAGACATTATCAGGCAAAGTCAACCTGCTGCGAAACTCCCTAACACAGAAAACACTTTACGATAAGTACCTACACAAATGTAGGTATATTTATCTATAATACAAATTCCGGCCACCCATGGTCATGAGAGCCTGGCCGATATTGCGACCCATTTCGCGCCTGTCCCAGATTCCCTGAATATGTCCTCTGGCAAGTGCGTTCCACGCGTTGTGATAATTAGGTGGAACGGGAATCCCCGTAGTTTCGGTGATAACCCTTGGTCCGGCAAACCCTATCTTGGAAGACCGTATCCCGAACTGATAGGGGGAACATCCCAGAAAACTTGCCACGGACCCACCGTAAGAGTTGGTATCGTAGATTACCAGATATAAGCCCCCGGCATCCACATATTTGCGCAGAGCCATAGTACAGCGAGGCATCTGGAGCACACCGTTGGTACCTTCTTGAATGCGGATTCCGGCTGTTCCATGAGCATAAAAGATAAGCGGCAATTGTTTGCGCTGGGCTCTTTCAGCTGCGCGGATAATCTTCTCGCCTTCAGCTGCACCGACAGAACCGCCCCTGAACGGAGCAGCAAGGCAAATGACCACTGCATTGATACCGTCCATGCGGGTTTCGAAAGTTATACAGGAAGAACGCAAACCGGTTTTCTTACGGGCTTCGTCAAGCTTGAGATCAAAGCCTTCGTAGCCCAACGGATTGGCAGACTCAATGCCGGAGTTGAATTCAAAACCTTCGGCATAGTTAAAAACATTGTACAGATACCACTGGTATTCCATAGGAAAATGATGCCCGCAATTACTGCAAACCCCGGCAAAATCGCCAAACAGATCAGGAGCCCAGAGATCGAGGCACCCCTCGCTAGCTGAGTTGGGGCAGGTAAAAGTACGGTCATCCTTACATTTGGGACTACTGTATTTCCAGCGTCCTTCTTCAAAACATGGTGACTGGTCAGAAGTGGAAAGGCAGAGCAATTTGTCACGAACTTCGCTCGAAATTTTAACCGACGAGCCATTCTCGGCACTGTTCTTCTTCAGCAATCGGGCAGTGCGCTCTTTGACGAGATGGGCCTCGGCCTGAATCTCTTCCATTCCCTGCTTAGCAGCACGAACAGTACGCCCCACAAGGTTATAGACAAAGAGCGATTTAGTAGACCAAGCCACTCCCTGAACAGCTGCCCCCATTTTCAGGAACAATGAACGCTGGTCCATGTATGCAGAGGTGGAGAGGTTGCGAAACTTCTCATAACGCTTCTCAACCAGTCTTGCCCTCGCACGGGAACTCAGAGCCCAGCGCATGAAGACATCCTCACCCTCTTCCGGTCCCTTCTGCTTGAGAGCCATAGCCCGGAAAAGTTTAAGTCCTTTCACGGAAATACAAACTTCGTTAGTAGCCCGAATTACCTCGGAACGCAGGGTGCGGAAAAAGTCATAACTGGCAGGCTTAGCCCCCAGATGAGGTTCCTGCACCACACGGTCAATGTACCCCATCTCCAGATTATCCTCGGCAGTAATACCGAGTTTGCGAGCACAATTTCCGATCAGAGCATTATCCACCCGTTTGCCGCCTTTAAGGTTGGCCTCAATTGCTGCCGCCCCTTCCGGGGAAATGACCGAGTAGTAACCGTGAGAAAGCATAAGTCTGCGGTCGGCAAGACCAATGGCCTCAGCACCGCCGGAACCGCCTTCGGAAATAACTGAGATGATAGGCACATCAATTTTGCCCATCTCATAAATATTTTTGGCTATCTGCTGCGCCGCTCCGGGATAATCTTCAATAGGGTATGAACCGGGGGTAAAAATATAGGTATGGATGGGAATACCTTCAGCCTGCGCAACTTTCATGTAATGAAGAGCCTTGGCATTACCCCAAGGTTTGGCAGAACCTCCATTGCGAAATTCCTGCCCGTGCCCTTTCTCCTGCCCAATGACCATAACCGGCTGATGAACAACCTTCTGCCCCACCCGTCTGGTAATGTAGGCTTGAGCAATAAGCATGGAAGGGTCGATACTGAACTCACCAAGTCCGCCAAGCTCGGTGTAGTTATCGTAAACATTTTCCAGAATATCAGTCAGGCATATGCGCTGAGGATGACGTACAATGCGCACCCTATCCATTGGAGTCAGCTCTTTCTCGAGCTTGGATTCAAGAAAGGAAAACAAGTCTTCAAGGCGGGCAAGTTTACTCAGTGAATCTTTGGTTGAAATAGTCCCGCGCAAACCACGGAACTCATCCAACTCAGAGCCGAGCATGGAAATATTGGCATTTTCGAGATTCCCGAAAATATCCTTAATATAATTGAGCCTTTCAGAAAGGGCATCGATGCGCTTATCAATATTCATACAAATCCTGAATTATTTCAGCACAAGAGGCTAAAATTCCAACAAACCGGAGCTCTTATCAATCAAATACGAAATATTGGATTCAAGCTTACGTCCCGCCCGATCCTGCCCTTGCAGAATCAGGCCCTTTAAAAATTTAACTCCGCGCTGCTTGGCATGTTCCAGATTGTCACCGCGAACAATTGCCAGCGCGAGGTTGGGATCGAATTCAGTGGGAATTTCATAAGGACGGTCAGTGGGCACCTGAGTATAAACCTCAAGCCACTCTTCTTCCTGCCAGCGGAACTTGTCAATCGTACCTACCCACGGAGCAAAATCATAGTCCGGATTCTCGGCAATAATGCGGTACTCGATGGCTGCTCCGGAAAGGTCTACATCCTCCTGAGCGTAGCCCAAGGCTTCACCTAATCCGAGCCGGACCTGCTCACGCACGATATTCACATTGCGCTCACCCTTGATTGCCGAGATCGCAGCGGAAACTCCGTTCTCAACCTGAATGCGGGTGTTGACCTCCATGAGAAAAGGCTCGCCGCGCGGAGTAACAATCCATTCCCATGTTCCCACGTTATCATAATTAACGGCACGGGCCATAGACAGAGAGTGTTCCGTTATGCTGTCCAGCACCCCGGAAGCATTGAAAATATAGTGAATTTCTTGAGGTGCAAATCCGGGAGCGACTTCGATCCGCTTCTGATTACCGCTACTCTGCACCGAACAGTTGCGGGTTCCGAAATGGATGTGCTTACGCCCGCTTCGTTCACAAACAACTTGAACTTCAAGATGGTTGAATCCGTAAATACGCTGCTCAATGAGAACGCCTTCATCATTGAACTGACGCTTGGCGTAATTGCGGATACGCCTGTAAACAGAACGGAACTCATCGGGATCGTTTACTTCTTCAATCCCCATCCCCCCACCACCGGCAGAAGCCTTAACCATGATGGCCGGGGCCTGAAATCCCTGCTCCTTCTGAAAAGCGAAAAGGCTGTCGGCAAGCTCGACAGCCTCAAGTTCATCATAAATAGGACTGTCGGACCCGGGAACGGTCGGCACTCCCAAACTGCGTGCAAGACGTTTTGTATTAATCTTGTCACCCAATTCCTGAATCACCCGCCACGAAGGTCCGATAAAGATAAGCGGTTTTTCCCTTTTCACCACCCGGCGCGCAAACCTGAAATCTTCAGCAAAAAATCCGTATCCCGGATGAATGGCCGAGGCTCCGCTACGGTCCGCAACACTGAAAATTTCATTGGCATCGCGGTAGGAACTAATGCAAAAAAGGCTGTTCTCACCACCATTTTCCCGCGCAAAACGTACATGCCCGCTTTCACTGTCCGCCTCAGTATAAACGCAGACAAAATTCTGATTAAGCTCCAGACAGGCTTTGGCTATCCTGATGGCAATTTCACCACGGTTGGCAATTAGGACCTTATGTTCACCTTTGTACACAGTAAAATACCAACCGGGAAATCAGGATGCGCCTTTTTTCTTGCGCAACAGGATCATTCGTTTCTGGACTTCTAAAACCAACTTATCAAGACGTGCTTCCTGATACTTATCCAGATCAACATAAATGCAGCCCATCAAACCTTTTCCGATATCACGCACCACTTTGATATCAAGTCCGGTTAAAAGCTCTTTTTTGCCGAGAACAAAATCAACCTTGAATTGCTGATCCACTTCGAAACTGTCATTACCAGCAGAAAAAGCGAGACCGTTAACACTAAAATCCTTCACGCTATAAGCGGAAGGATAACCTTCAATCCTGAGAGCCAGTCCGGGAAGACTGGTCCGGAAAGCTCCTCTTGCCGAACTGCTATCGAATGAAATATCCATTCCTCTCTCCAATCACATTCAACAGGTTAAAACCGTTGAGAAAAACAATAATCCTAAAATCTGTTCCCCAAAATAAAACCACGTTTACCTTGGGACTGAAATCATAATTTTGTTAACCCATAATAATCGCGAGCTTACGGCCCGGTCATAATTTTATCCAAAACAAACTCAACACGACGATTGCGCTGACGGTTGCGCTTCGAATTATTAGGAACAAGGGGATCCATTTCCCCAAGTCCTGTCGCGGTAAGCCTATTCGGTTTAATCCCTAATTTCATTAGGTAGCGTAACACATTTACTGCACGTAAGGATGAAATTTCCCAGTTATCTTTCAATCTGCTCTTACTACTGGGCTGGGTATCATCAGTATATCCCTTGATATTGATATACTGGTCAGGATGGCTGATAAAAAAATTCTTTAAAGCTTTTACTGCATTACGCCCTTTCTCACTCAGCTGAACCTGCCCGGGATTGAAGAGCACATCTGAAGGCAGCTTGAGAGTAATTTTGCCATCCTCAAACTTCGCGCTCATAATACCTTCCACGCCCTTGGTGGTCTGAAGATATTTAACATCTTCAAAAACCTTGCGCTGAGCCTTGATGATCTGCCTGCGGGTAACAACCTGATTAAGAATAGCCCCGGCCTCCTCGCGGGAGACCTTGCTGGTGGCAATCTTCTGCAATTTCCCGCTGATTGATTTGCTGACAGACTGGAATGTCATATCAAACTTTTTAGCATCAATCTCGGACATGGAATAAAGCAAAATGAAGAAAACCAGCAGCAGCATGGATAAATCCGCAAAGGTTGTTATCCACTCATTAGGCTCATCCTCGTCTCCATCGTCATCACCGGCCAGCAGCGAACCTTTCAGGAGTTCATCATCCATGGCTTAATCTCCGCTTCGGTCCTTGGGAGCCTGGAACGAAGAAAGCTTCTCGTAAACCAGACGGGGGTTATTGTTCTCAAGGATGGACTTAGCACCCTCGAAAATAATCTCAAGATGCAGCTGTTCCTGAAGAGTTCTGGCTCTGAGTTTTGCCCCGATGGGAATAAAAAGCAGAGTAGCCAACAGGGAACCGTAAAAAGTAGTCAGGATTGCTACCGCCATAGCCGGACCGATGGATGCAGGGTCCTGCAGGTTGGACAGCATCTGAACCAGACCGATCAGAGTACCGAGCATACCGAAGGCAGGAGCCAGCCCCGCAAGACGTTTGTATACGTCCTGTGCGATCTTATGACGCCTTTTCATGGCTGAAATTTCGATCTGCAAAGTAGCCCGGATAAGTTCAGGATCAGCGTTATCAGCGATGAGCTGGCATGATTTACGAAGAACTACGTTTTCCGTCTGGACATTCTCAAGAGCTATTAAACCTTCACGGCGGCTGATTTCAGCAACCTTAACCATGATGTTCACTACTTCGTTTACTTTTACCTTTCTGGAAGAAAAAGCTTTAAAACCTGCAAGCATGGCCTGCAAAACTTCTTCAAAAGGAAAAGCAACGCAGATAGAGGCCAAAGTTCCACCGATAACAATCATCATACCGGGAACGTTGACAAATACATCAACAGCCCCACCGATAAAAATCGCACCGACAACAAGGGAAAGCCCGACCAGCATCCCGATTAAAGTGGAAAAATCCATAGAATCCCGTTCTCTTTTAAGTTACTAGTTAAGACGGATGATAGAGGTATCACGGCGCATCTTTATGCCCCATCCGTACATTAAACCCGAAACTACGAGTAAAACTACCTATGACCTCCCCGGAATCTATACATACTATTAGCAGGCATATACTAGAAAAGATAGATAATTTTCAAACTAACGCCACCGGGATCATTCTTGGTTCCGGTCTTGGCGAAGCCATCACAAAGCTGGATTCAGCCATTGAAATTCCATACTCTGAAATACCGGGATTCCCGCAGTCCACGGTAAAAGGACATTCCGGAAGTCTTATTTACGGATTTATGGAAGAAAAACCTGTACTTGTATTCAGCGGACGTTTCCATATTTACGAAGGATACAGCGCGGCAGAGGCCTGCACCCCGGTACGGGTTATGGGGGAGCTGGGCATAAAACGAATTTTCATTACGAACGCCGCCGGAGCGCTCAATCCGCAATTTGATGCCGGAGACCTCATGCTGATCACCGATCAGATAAATTTCACAGGACACTCCCCGCTCACCGGCCCCAACAACGATGATTGGGGAGTCCGTTTCCCGGACATGAGCAAGGTTTATTGCGATAAACTGCGCGCCATCGCCGTAGCTGCCGCTAAAGACAAGGGAGTACGGCTTGAACGCGGTGTTTACGTAGAGGTAACCGGACCAAACCTTGAAACTCCAGCCGAAACCCGTATGTTCAAGAGACTTGGAGCCGATGCAGTAGGCATGTCCACCGCCATTGAAGCCATTGCCGCCGTGCACATGGGCATCAAGGTTATGGGCATAGCCTGCCTGACCAACAAGAACCTGCCGGACTGCATGGCTGAAACAACCCATGAAGCCGTAATCGAACAGGCAGCCAAATCTTCAGCAGCCATGTCCACCCTGATCAGAGAAATTATTTCCCGGCTGGATTGATCCTGACTGGCTCTGGTTGCCATTTTTCCGGCTTTATCTGCCCGATTTTGCCAGCACAAAAATAAATGCCACGGGGTCAAAAGGCTGTTTAAGCGGTTCTTTTACTCCGTGGCATTTTCATTGCATTCAAATTAGCGTCAGCAAACTATTGCAATATTGCTAATATTTTAAAACAGGGAACTTTCATGAAAGGCAGAACAATAAGCTTGATACTGGCACTGGCCGCACTTCTGGCCCTTGGCGCATGTTCAGCGGGCTATAAGGAACGGACCTTGGACTATCTCGGCAAACGTCCCACCACCGGACCGTTTTTCAAGGAAGATAATACCCCTATGGTGGAGTTGAACTACAATGCCGGGGATCAGATTTCGAACCAGCTTGAAGAAAGGCTGCCACCGGGGTCACCGATCACTGTATCCATGTTCAGGTTACGTGGCAGTACCCTGCAGACAGACTTTGCCAAAGTACTCACCGAACAGGTTGCCTCGCGCATTGCCCAGAAAGGATTCGCTATCGTTGCTGACAGTTCCCGCTTTCCTTTAGCCGCCCTAGATGAAGACCTTGCCCCGCCGGAAAAATGCGTTCTTGCCGGAGCATATTCCGTCGGCAAGGAACAAATTTTTGTTACCGCCGCAGTTTCAACAGTTGCCGATGGTGAAATTCTCGGATCATGGGACTGGACCGTGCCGCTCAATTCCAAGACGAAAGCTCTGCTGCCCATAAAGGAAGACCCGGATATCTACCCTATGGTCAACACCTCCGGGCCATATGAAAAACGCACACCAACTCAATCCTCTGCCCAGCCGCAATACGTGCCGGATCAATTCAATAACCAGCCCGGTTTTGAGCAGGATATTATGAATTAAGGGTTTAGGAATCCCAAAAACTTTTAATAGACTTCGTTACCTGAAACTATAAATCGTAATTCACTGAACAAGTTTCAAATAGAAACGGGGCATCTCCAAATAATTTGGAAATGCCCCGTTTCGGCTTATATAGTCAAAGGAGGTAGATGAATCCTTCTTTAGCAAATTCCTAAAGCGGTACAGGCTGGTCAAGGGTGGTCTTAGCCTTGATTTCACCGGTACGCTTCACAATAATCTTTTCTGCCGGAATATCAGCTCCGGCCTGCTTGAGGGCTGCAGCCACAATTCTGCTGAAGTTGGAGCAACAGGGAACTTCCATTTCCAGCACAGTGATGGACTTGATACCGCTCACAGTGAAAATTTCAGCCAGACGCTGCACATAAAGCTGTACATCATCAAACTTGGGACAGCCCATGAGCACCTTCTTACCGGGCAGGAATCTTTCGTGATAGCCCGGCATCGAAACAGCCACACAGTCCGCAGTCAGCAACAGATCCGCCCCCTTCAGGAACGGTGCATCCGCAGGCACCAGACGGATCTGGATAGGCCAGTGGGTCAGATGCGAAGGTCCGGCCTCTGCATCGGTCGGCACATTAGCCTGCTGGCAGGGGGAAGCTGCCGGAGCAAAAGCCTCAATCCGAGATCCTGCACAGCCGCAGCCGCCGGAAGCAGGCTTGGCCTTGGGACCATCCAGATGCAGACTCTTAGGATCAGGCATGTGATCAGGAACCGCACGGCCCTGTTCAGTCAGCAGTTCCTTAACTGCTTCAGGATCAAAGTCATCGGCTTCCACTTCAATAACCTTCAGAGCACCGGTGGGACATTCGCCCAGACATGCGCCCAAGCCGTCACAGTACTTCTCAGCCACAAGCTTGGCCTTGCCGTCAATAATCTGCAACGCGCCTTCTTCACAGCCCGGTACGCACTGGCCGCAACCGTCACAAAGATCTTCATCTATAGAAATCATCTTACGTAATACTTTCATTTTATTATCCTCCTGCGCTCCTGCGAGGCTTAGGATTTAATGCGCTTCCGCGCTTTTTATTGGAAGCATTTTTGCCTCCGGCGGCTTAAACCCTTTTTGAAAAAAGGGTTTAAGAATCCCAAAAACTTTTAGTAGTTTTCAGTTTGTTGTTCTTTCTTAAAGTGTGCCTTGGATAAATTCCAAGACGGAAATTTGTCTTGATACTGCTCTGCCGGGGAAATCAAGTTTAACACTGCCCGGTTGATCGTCTATGGCCCAGAGCGCAAGCCTATCAAAAGGTTCTGAAAGGGGTGGAGTTTGGGGAGGGGAAAACTCTTGCAAGAGTTTTCCCCTTCCCCAGCCGCCGGAGGCAACTAACCGAGAATTGCCTTGAGATCTTCTTCAGGGGTGCTGATGGGCATAATGTTGAAGTTTTCAACGAGGAAGTTCAGCACGTTGGGTGTTACGAATGCAGGGAGACTGGGTCCGAGGCGGATGTCCTTGATGCCGAGGTGCAGCAGGGTCAGCAGGATGGATACTGCCTTCTGCTCGTACCATGAAAGAACCATGGACAGAGGCAGGTCGTTGACGCCGCATTCGAATGCATTGGCAAGTGCCACTGCGATCTGGATTGCGGAGTATGCATCGTTGCACTGTCCGATATCCAGCAGACGAGGAATGCCGCCGATATCGCCGAGCTGCTTGTCGAAGAAACGGAACTTACCGCAAGCAAGGGTCAGGATAACGGTATCCTGCGGAGCCTGCTCTACGAAATCGGTGTAGTAGTTACGTCCGGGCTTGGCACCGTCGCAACCGCCGACGAGGAAGAAATGCTTGATGGCACCGGCCTTAACACCTTCGATTACCTTGTCAGCTACACCGAGAACGGTGTTACGTGCGAAACCGCAAAGTACCTTGCCGTTGTCAGTATCAGCTTCGAAACCGGGAAGTTCCTGTGCCTTTGCGATTACTTCAGCAAAATCGCCGTTGGTTACGTGGGTAACTCCGGGCCAGCCCACGAGACCGGTGGTGTAAATATTGCCCTTGTAGCTTTCAACAGGCTTCTGAATGCAGTTGGTGGTCATAAGGATAGCACCGGGGAACTGTGCAAATTCCTTAGCCTGATTCTGCCATGCGGTTCCGTAATGTCCGTAGAAGTGGTCGAACTTCTTAAGCTCGGGGTAACCGTGACAGGGCAGCATTTCGCCGTGGGTATAAATATTGATTCCGGTACCTTCGGTCTGCTCGAGAAGCTGGCGCAGATCCTTAAGATCGTGACCGGAAACGAGGATGGCCTTACCGGCCTTGGCGCCGAGGGGAACTTCGGTAGGAACGGGATGACCGTAAGCGCCGGTGTTACCTGCATCAAGCAGTTCCATGGCCTTGAGGTTCATTTCACCGCACTTCATCGCCCAACCGACCAGTTCTTCCATGCCGAGCTGCTGGGGAACTACGGAAAGAGCTTCATGAATCTGAGCGTAAAGTTCATCGTCTTCCTGACCGAGAATGGCTGCATGATCGGTATAAGCGGCAACACCCTTGAGACCATACACAAGGATCTGTTTCAGGGAACGCAGATCTTCGTTTTCATCGAAGGAGGTTACGGGGAATGCTTCGCCCTGCTTGCTCAGTTCAGCAGCAGTGCCGGCAACCTTGGTCAGCTTGCCACAGTCTGCACTGACCTTGGCAGCCAGTTCGTCACGGGCAGCAGCAACATTCTTAATGACAGGAACAAATCTTTCGTCATCAAAGTTAACGTTGGTCAGGGTGGAGAACACGCCTTCAGCGGTGAGGCGGTTAACTTCGTTGGAAACCGCAATTCCTTCCTTGCGTGCTGCGGTAGCAACGGTACCGAGCTCTACAAGAACCTGCACCAGAAGGTCTTGGATGGCAGAAACTTCATCAGTCTTTCCGCAAACACCCTTAACGGTACAACCCTGTCCTTTCGCTGTCTGTTCACACTGGTTACAAAACATTCTAAACTCCTTTTCAGGTAATTGGTTTTCTACTTCTTCATTACCGAATATCGAAGTAACCTTTTTAAGTATTTGATTCAGATCAAAAGCCATAATCTTTCTCCCTTCCCGTTAAATATTTTTAAATTTAACCTGAAGCGGGGTGTCATCCGCGCTACCCCGCATTCAGGACTGATTTCTCATTCGTTGAGTCCAAATTAGGAAAACAACGGCTGAAAGTATTTGATTCAGGTCAAGGGAGACATTTTTTTTACAACTTTTTAATCTTCCCAAATAATACAGTTTACAGGACACATATCCATTGCCGACTCAATACACTCTTCATCAGCTCCATCCGGATTAGTGACCTGAGCCAGATCTCCGGGCCCCATTGCAAAAACATCAGGACATTCTTCAACACAAGCTTCACATCCGATACAAGCATCAATATCAATAGCTACAGTACGACCCATATTTTTTCTCCTTTAACTAATAAGACAAACCAGACGGTTCAGGTTAGAATTTAACACACTCTTGTGACCTGCGAAACTCTTAATTGTAACCAATAAATAAAAACTCTATTAAGAATAATTCCTAATAGAGCTTTGTAAAGTATAAATCTTTATTTAATGGATGCTTAGATACGCGCCACACCCAAAAACAGGGCATGCAAAGTAATAACCAGAACCAGAAACACCATACGAGCCGTTTTAGGAGTAACTATCGGCAAACGATAACCTAGACTGGAACTGGAGCAACTTGAAATACAATCTCCACAAAGGGTGCAGGAAATTCCGGGTCGCCCAGCCGCTATATCTACAGGCTTGAGGGCGTTATAGCGGCAGGACTTGCTGCATTTCATACATTTACAGCAATCATCAGATATTTTCATCCGCCACGGGGAGACACGCCCCAGCAAATTGGAAACTATACCCATGGGACAAAAGGCCGTGCAGTGAACCATCATACCCATCCGGCGTGAAAACCAAAACATGACCGCTATCCCAGCTAAACCAAACAAAGAGGCACTCCAGACCGCTATTGCAACTGAAGCTCCTGCCACACGCATTCCCCACGCAGCACCAACCACCACTGCCAGCAGAGCGAGTCGCATCCAGATCAGACGAGAATTAAATTTGCGTGAAGGTCTAAGCTTACCAATGCGGCTGCACTGATCATCCCATGCACCGATGTAGCAGAGATGACTGCACCATGCCGGACCGACCAGCAACACAGACACGGTAAAAAGGATAGGCATAAAAAAACCGGAACCGCGATAGACCGGACCTGCGGCAATTAATGCAGGGACAGGTAAATGAAGCTTTCCGGTCATCAGAAACTGCTCAATTCCTGCAATCCCAAAGGCCAGCTGTCCGAAAAAGACCAGCGAGAACAAAGCCCAGATACGCGGACGCATTGTTTTTGCACCTTCCGGGCTGAACATTTTTCCACCCAGCCACGAAGCGTAGCAGGCTAAAAGAAATATCTCCGCCCTACCCCAACCGGGAAAAAATCGATCAGCAAGAAGGATGGGAAAAGATACTTTGTTGCGCGTAATTTCCAGCAACAGCACTGTAAGTAGAAAGATACTCGTCCTGAACCAACCTTGATCCTTACCCTGGCAGAAACGCTCGCGTCCGGCAGTAGAAAAACAATAGGCAGCAGCAAAAATAGTTACAGCGAACAACGACCCCATAATAACAGCCAGCCGTATCCAATCTCCACCGACGCCGATACGCAGGTTTATCAAACTGGAACCTTTCACGAGCCAAAGCAACGAGCCGCAACCGAGCATAACCCCGGCAACATTACCTGCCCAACGCTCCCGACTGAAAGCAAGTCCGGCAGTTCCGATCATAAATACAGCCAGTCCGCCATCACCGCCACGCAAGGCATGGGCAGCCAACAGCAGATAGGAAAGTGATATGATAAAAAGTCCCGCCATGTTACCGCCTGTCGCAAAAAACTAAGATTCCAGCAATATTTTATCGTGGCCTACGCGATCCATGACCCAGCCGAACCGCTTGCCGTCTACGTAATTATCCATCCAGAGTTTCATGCATCTGGAAATCAACTCTAAAACTTCATCGTCCGAATAAACACCGGGAAGCTCCATACCAAGGCGAGGATGCCTTCCCAGTCTGCCGCCGACAAGAAAACGCCAGCCGCTGCGGGAACAGGAAATCACTTCCGTAGGGCAGACATTGGTGCAATAGCCACAGACAAGACATTTTTCGCGGGTTATTACAACCTTCCCGTCAACCATTTCCATAGCTTCATCAGGACAATTGCGTATGCACTCTTCACAACCGATACAACCTTCATGATCAATGACCGGAACGCAGGCCCGAATCAAACCGATATCAGCTATATGCGGACGTGAACAACCATTAGGACAAGAAGCAGCACTGACATTGACCAGCTTATGCCTGTTGACCTTTTCACCAAATTTTTGATGGAGGAATTCGGGCCAGCCACTTTCCTCTATCACCTTTTCAAGACGCTCGGCAAAATCCTCGTCTACATGCAATGCAAAACGGCATCCCCCGGAAGTTCCCCGGCAGGTATTGATTACAGAAGCTTTATCCATACTATTTCCTTTCTTCGTTTTATCAGTTAGTTAATCGTACTAGAAATACTTGGCATAAACCCTGACTTAAGTCATTTACCAAGCACCATTAATTATAAAAGAATGATGTAATGAAAAAGATACACGAGCTTAACAAAATCTCCCTTTTCGCAGGACTCAGTGCTGAACAGCTGGAAAAACTCGAACAGATCGTTGTTCCTCGTGAATTAAAGAAAGGTGAACAGATTTTTAGCGCAGGCGGTGATGCGACAGGTTTTTACTCAATTAAATCCGGGAAGGTAAAAATTTACCGGGAATCACTGGCTGGGAAGGAACAGATTATTCATATTTTCGGAGCCGGAGAAATTTTCGGAGAGGTGCCGGTATTTCAAGGAGCATGTTATCCGGCAAGTTCGGTAACACTTGCCAAGTCAAAGCTTCTTTACTTTCCACGCGACAGTTTCGAAAGAGTCATTCGCGAAGACCCGGACCTCGCCATGTCCATGCTGGCCCTGCTTTCAGGAAGATTGCGTCAACTGGTCAATCAGGTGGCGGCACTCAGCCTCAGCGAAGTCCCGGCAAGACTGGCCAGCTACCTGCTCCTGCTCAAGTCCACCCAAAATTCCAATATACTGGAACTGGACCTGCCCAAAGGCTTGATCGCCTCCTATCTGGGGACCATTCAGGAAACCCTCTCCCGTGTCTTCAAAAAAATGAGTGAACAGGGGCTTATCAAAGTTGAGCGCAAGACAATTGAGATTATTGATGAAGCTTCACTGGAGTTGATCGCCAGTGGAGAAGAGCAGCTTTAGCCTTTACATTTATAAATATCATCCAGGTCCACCCGCGCCTGCTTTACCAGTGTGGCAATCTGTGGCTTGGAGTACTGGCGGTTCGCTCCGACTGCATCACCTTTATGCAGTAACTCTTCAGTAATAAGAGATGAGAAAAGATAAACGGTCAGATCCCGCAAATTTGGGTCTTCTTTGATACGCTTAGTCAGAGCGTGACCGTCCATTCCCGGCATTTCAATGTCCGAGACAATCAGCTGTACGAATTCGGACACATGAAGTCCGGTTTTGGATACTTTAGCAGAAATTTCTTGAAGAGCCTTCCAGATTTCAAGCCCGTTCGGGTAAGCATCAACTTCAAACCCGCCCCGCTCAAGTGAATTTTTCACCAGATTTCGCATGGAACGCGAATCGTCAGCACAGATAGCCTGATAAACGCATTCTACAGACTCTTCCACTTCTTCAAGAGCTGCCTTGTCACGGTCAGGATTCAAATCTTCCATGGCCTGCTCAAGATCTAGCACCTGCAGGATGCGGTCAGGATCGGTAAGCTTTACTGTGCCGATGATGGTGCCTTCAGCATATTTAGCCATGTTGCCTTGCAGTGATTCAAGCTCACTCCAACTGACACGGTGAATACGGTTAACCCCGGAAACGAGAAAAGCACTTACAACTTCATTAAACTCAGTAACCAAAACCATACGCCGGTCTTTGGAAACAGGTTCCATACGCAGCCAACCGCTAAGGTCAATGAGAGGAATGACAGTCCCCATAAACTCAAACATTCCCAGAACCAGAGGACTCTTGGTATCAATAGAGGACGAAACTCTTGAAACAGATCCTTCCTTCTTGTGTCCGGAAAAATTTTTCAGATCTGCTTCGCGGACTATCTTCTTAACTTTGGCTACGTTCAGGCCGAATGACCAACGCTTGTATGAATCGCCGCTACCCTCATCAAGGTAAAGTTCCAGAAGCTCAACTTCATTGGTTCCGGACTCAAGCAGAATTTTACTCCCCGTCATTACTGGCTATCCCCTCAATTAACTTTAAAAACTTAATCAATTTTCTAGACCTGAGTCATGAGTTACCGCACCTGACACTTTCAGTCCAGCACTCTAAGTAAAAAGCACCGAATTGCCATTTACTTAACTTTTTAGTTTCTGTTTCAGGGCCGCAAGCATGTTGTTAAAAACAAAACTCCAGTCTCCCGGCTTTTTCTGACGAAAAAGCGTCATGCTGGGATACCAGGGAGAATCCTTGCGCTTACGCATCCAGCGCCAGTCCGGGTTGTAGGGAATCGCCACCCACACGGGTATATTCAAAGCTCCGGCCAGATGTGCAACTGAAGTATCCACAGTAATAATAAGATCCAGCTGCTCCATCACCTTGGCCGTATCTGCAAAATCCTCACAGCCGTTTCCGAGATCCCGTACCAGAACTCCGCAGCCGAACTCCTCGCGTTGCTTTGTTTCCGGTCCCTTTTGTAGGGAATAAACAGTAACACCGGGGAGTCCGGCAAAGGGCATGAAGTTTTCAATGCTCACAGAGCGGTTGTGATCATTTTTATGGGTCGGCTTACCGGCCCAGACAATGCCGATCTTAAATTTAGTCCCTTCCGGGACATGAACCGGGAATCCTGCTTGTGCCGGAGCAGTGAGGTAAGGACACTCACGGGGAATGGACTTCAGATCATGTTTCAAAATCCTCGGTAGACTGATCAACGGGCTCTGAAAATCAAATTCCGGTAATTTATCACCGCCACTCACAATTTTTTCAATACCGCCCATTCCTTCCAGCAATGAAATCAATTCCGGCTGGCACTCAAAAATAACCCTACCTCCGGCTTCGGCAACAAGCGGAAGATAGCGGCAAAAGTTCAAGGTATCCCCGAAGCCCTGCTCATGATAAATGAAAATTCTTTTCCCGTTTAAGGGGGAGCCATCCCAAAGAGGCTGACGGAAATGGCGGGGAGCCAGCTCTTTACGCTTCCAGCGGTATTCATAAAGCTCAAAGCCGTTTATGAAGTCACCGTTGGATAATAAAGCCAATGACTTATCCCAGTTAATTCTGGGATCATCAGGCTTAAACTTGAGGCAGTGATTAAAAAGGCGAATTGATTCGTCCAGTTTTCCAAGATCCTGTAAAACCAATCCTAAATTGTAATAAGCATCTATAAATTTGCGGTCCAGTTCAATTGCCCTGCGATGGCAAGCGATGGATTCTTTAAGCTGCCCCAACCTGCGCAGGACATTGCCCAGATTGCTCCATGCACCGGGACTATCCGCCTTAACAGCAATTGCCCTGCGGTAACACGCTTCTGCGGCCTTAAATTTACCCTGTGCCCGCAAAGCAACCCCAAGATTACCCAAAAGGACAGGATCGTCCGGCAGCAAACTCAAAGCCATAGAATAGAGTGCTACAGCTTCTTCATATTTCTCAGCAGAATGCGCCTTCACAGCATTAATGAAAACTTCCTTCACCTTAGGAGGAACAGTATCGATCCATTCAGGCTGCTTGCTTTCCTGCTTTGGGGAAACGGGCCTTTTTTCGCTCATCGTTCCCTCATGGCATAGCTCATGGAGCCCATAAACGGTTCCAGAATATATTCCATCACCGAACGGGTTCCAATATGAATTCCGGCAATTACCCGTATGCCGGGAAAAAGTTTGTAGTAATTTCCATCGTGTTCAAAGAAATCCTTATCAGTCTCAATACGCACTCTGTAGAAGGTCAATCCGCGGTCAGTTGAGTCAGCGTCCGGGCTGATGTTAACAACCTTACCGTCAATATTGCCAAACCGTGCTGCATCGCTTGAAGCCAGCTTAACCACCGCCTTCTGTCCGTCCTTAACGTAACCGATATCACTGATAGGCAAACGCGCTTCAATGACCAGCTTATCCCCGGCAGGAACAATATCCATGATAGTCATACCGGGACGCACAACTTCACCTACGCTGACCACGTACAGGGTCTTAACCACCCCATCCACCGGAGAACGAATTATGGTGCGATTTAGGTTATCCTCAAATTTTCTTAGACGTTGGGATAGCTCGTCAAATTCCCTGCGAGCTTCCTGAAGTTCCTCACGCACCGAAGCCAGATAGGAGTTTCTGATCTCCCCGATATCAGCCTTAGCCTGCGCCAACGCAGAACGGGCCTTGGCAAGTTTCGCTGAATCCTCTTCAATAGAACTTTTCAGCTTTGACTCTTCTTTAAGAAAACCGAGATGCTTGTAACGCGAGGTCAGCCCGTCTTCCAGCAACCCGGCACTGATTTTAATCTGTTCACGCAAAAGCTTAAGGCTGTTCCGTGAGTTGCGCTGCCGTGAAGTTATCTGTTTGATATCCTGTTCGCGCTGCTTGATCTTTTCCCGCTCGGAAAGCAAGTCACTTTCCACACGGGCCTTACGAGTCTGAAATAATTTCAGGGACCGCTCAATCAAAGCCGGAAATTTTTCGTAAATATCTTTGGGGTAATCCGGAGCCTTAAGCCCTTGATCCTCGGCAGACAGGCGGGCAATATTCACCCGCAGGGAAGTTACGCGAACCTCAAGTTCATCAACAGTGGAATCGCTGGCAGTTGCTTCCAGAACGACAAGCTCCTGTCCCTTTGCCACCATCTCCCCTTCGCGAACATTAATCTTCATGATAATGCCGCCTTCAAGGTGCTGAACAGGCTTAACCCTTGAGCTGGGAATAACCTCTCCCTCGGCCTGACTGACAATATCCAGCTGAAAGTAGCAGGCCCACCCCAGAAAGGCGAGGCACATGACTATACACAGGAAAAGGAAGAAATGGCTGGCGCCCTTTACCTCACCGGAGTATTCCGGGCTCATGCTGTTCATTGCACACCCCCGCTTTTGGGTGCTTCAGTTTCCTTCGGCGCGGCATCCTTTTTAGGGTGTAGAACATTTGGTTTCGGCTTGTTTCCAAGATCGATAATGATATCCGCGCGCTGCATGAGACGCATATCCTGTGAAACAATAATCATGGTTTTCTTCACCTTGACCATGCTCTGGATAATCATGTCCATGGCCCGTAAACCTTCGATATCAAAACCCTCGGCAGGTTCATCAAGCACAGCCACAGCCCCCTGCACGGAAAGAGCGCGGGCAAGGGCAAGCCTGCGTCTGATGCCGACTGCCAATTCAGCTCCGCCGTTAACCACTTGGGCCTCCAGTCCCTGAACACTGGTATCAAGATATTTCTTAAGTCCTGCAATTTCCACAACCCGATTCAACCTATCGTCATCCATGCCCGGAGCATTCAGACATATATTTTCCCTGATAGATGCATTCAGAAAGGTCGGTTCCTGCGGCAGGTACATAACCTGCTTGCGCCACCAAGGAGCAGAGAGCTGACGGACATCAACACCACCCGCAAGAATCTGTCCCCGTCCGGGATCTATAAGCCCCAGCAACAAACGCACAAGTGATGTTTTGCCTGCACCGTTATGTCCGGTAACAATTACAATATTCCCCGGCTCAATATTTACATCCAGTCCTTCAAATAAAGGTCCGGTAGAACCGGGGTATGCAAAACCGAGATCTTTGATTTCGATTGCGCCACGGTAATCCTTGAGTTCTGTCCCAGTTTCGGACTCAAGTGGCTGACGGACGAATTCATGTAAGGACTGCATCATTTGTCCGGCCTGAGCGATCATGGCCCGTGATTTCATAAAGGATGCAGATACAGCCAGAGCCTTGCCGGAAAGAATGGAAGCCCCGATTAATCCACCGGTACTCATTGATCCGGCAACAACTTCGCGTGCGCCCACAGCATAAACCATCACCCGCAATAACATGGCGATACTCTGCAAGACAGCCTGTCCACGGGTTCCGCTCTGGACCATATCCCGCTTGATCTGTTGCAGTTTATCCATCTGGGCCTGAAAAACTCCGGTCAGATACCCGCGCCCGCCGAATGCGCGGACAGTATCAGCACCGCTGATAGCATTGGCAAGGTTGCCGCGATGGACCACAGATTCATTACGCATGGCATCGTTCATCCGCTTACCTCGGCGAATATTCAGCCATCCCGCAAGCATGGAACATGCTATCGCCAGAATGGTGATCAGAGCCAACACCGGACTGAGAAAAAAGGTAGCCCCGACAAAAAGGATCAAGAAAGGCATGTCCAAAACAGAGCAGATAACTGATGCGTCATAGCCGGACTGTACAACCTGTATCCCGCTCATAAGCTCATGAATACGAGCCGGGGGAATCCTGCCCAGAGTACTCATTTTGGCCCGAGCAAGGCAGCCCAGTACAGTCTCGGAAAGCACTCGATCAGGCCCCACATTGACAGCCGAGGCCAGACGGACCCGAACCACGGTAAAAGCATGATTCAAAACCCCGGCAATTAGCATTCCGACGGTGAGTGTAATCAGAGTTCCGTCAAAACCGTAACCAACGTAACGATTCAGGACCTGAATTACGAAGATGGGAGAAGCAAGGGAAAGTAAATTGATAAAAAAAGACGCGAGGCAGATCTCGAATGCCAAAAACGGATGTAGCGATAATCTCCTCAACAACTCTCTCATGTGACCGATCCTCTGTCCAAAGTAAGAAAATCAAAACTGCCCGGAAAAAGAAAATTCCATGAGCATGCACACATGGAATTTTCAGTAAACTTCTAAAATCGCGCTTAAAGCTTATTTGAAAACATCAATGTTCATCATGCCCATTTCATAGAGAAGCTTGTAGGCAAAGATAATGTTATCAATGTCGGCAGTAACGCTGGCACTGGTGGCTGTGGAGTAATCCCTTTCACCGACAAGGATATCAAGCAGTTCCACCTGTTCACCTGTGGCTCTCTTTTTCTTGATCAGCTCAAGGAATTCCGCAGTAATGTTAGCCTGAGTCCTGTAAAGCTCAGCATTCTTACGCAGAGTCATAAGCTCAAGCCATGCATTACGGACATTTTCCTCAACAGTGCGGCGCACATCAAGGGTCTGCTTGCGGATTTCGCGCAGATTGGCCTTGGCGGACTGAGTGGCCTCGTATTCATACAGGCCGGAAAAACCGGAGTAGCCAACCTGAAAGGTTGCCTTATTCTCGGTTCTTACACCACTGGCACCCTGATCCTGCTCCCTTCTCTTACCTTCAAGCACGAATTCGAACTTGGGGTAAAGGGTGGCTTCCTGCACATCAACATCGTGGGAAAGCCTTTCCTTGGAAAATTTAAGCTGTAACAACATAGGGTTCTGGGCCTGTGCCTGAGTGATGGCATCATCAAGGGATGCAGGCATATAGCTGGCAGGCATGGCCACCGGAACCATCTTTTCAATTTCATCTATGGCAATGGGGAAACCGTAAACAGCCTTAAAACGGTTGCGTGCAGTCTGGAGGGAGCGCTCAACTGTAACCCTGTATGAAGTCGCCCCGGCAAGCTGAGCCTTGATCTGGAGTTCCTTGTAAGAAAGACCTGCTCCGCGCTTAACCAAAGTTTCTTCCATACCGGAAAGGCGTTTCATACTCTCTTCGGACTGAATGGCGTACTTAAGGGTTTCCCTTGCCCGGATCAGACCGAGATAAGCTTCAACACCCTGAATCATCAATTCCTGACGGGTCTGTTCAAGAACAGCCTTGTATTCATTCAGCAAGGCTTTGCTGCTGTCTATATCGCTATTCACGCCGCCGAAATCCCAAAGAAGCTGGGTCGCCTGAATCCTTTGTTCGTTACGGCCTTTGTTGGTACCGCCCCCGGGCTTGTCGATTTCTTCGCGTCCGCCTTCTACGGAAACATCAAAAGCTGGAGTCCATCCGGACCAACTTTGGGAGACAAGGTGTTCTGCGGATTCAACACGTGCTTCAGCAGCCTTGATGCGGTCATGTGTGGAGAGGAGGTCATTGAGGATTGCTCTGAGGTAAGGCTTACCGTCAGCCTGATCAGGGTTCATGGGAGCCATTTCCTGCTGTGCCGAAGCAATACTGAATGCCCCTGCCAGCAGGCAGAGTGCCAAACTCAAAATAGAAACCTTAATTGCTTTCACCACACCCCCCTCCAAAAAGACTAGACATATTAAACACATAAAACCTAAAGCTTTCTTGTTTTTACTTAATTGTTTCATATATATATAAATTCAATTGAAAAATCCAGACGATTCATACATATATAAATAGTATCTACCAATATCTTTTAACATAAATTCTAGCCCATATCCAAAAAAAATGCTGAGCGTACTAAAAAAAATAGCCGGTTCTGACTCATTCTTTCTACTGCTAACCGGGTTGGCTGTCTCTTTTCTGGTAGCAGCCCTCTATATTTTTCAGCCTCCGATCCTGCAATTTGTAGATTATAAAATCTATGACCAGTTTATGCGCTCCAGTCCTGTGGGCACTAAAACAAATATCCCGGTAATCGTTGATATTGATGATGAAAGCCTTGCCGAACTGGGCCAATGGCCGTGGCCCCGCTATCGTATGGCCCTGCTGCTGGCGAAAATTCAACAGGCCGGAGCACTCTCAACCGGACTTGATATTCTCATCGGGGAGCCGGACCGCACTTCACCAGCCACCATCCAAAAAAGTCTCCGTGAAGAACTGGGCGTAACAGTACACTTCAAAGATCTCCCCCAAGGGCTTATGGACAACGATCTTGTTTTAGCTGATGTGCTTGAACGCGGTCGTTTTGTACTTGGCTTCTATTTTGATTTTATTGAAGAACAGGCTCCATCTTTGAATGACCAGCCCTGCTTTGTTAAAGCGTTGCCCATTGCCCAGATCAGGGCTAAGGGAGCGCCTCCGCTTAAAGATTTGACCCTCAGCGCACTGGATGCAATCTGTCCGCTGCCTGTTCTGGCAAAAGCTTCACCTCTGTGCGGTTTCTATAATTCAATCACCGACTATGACGGAGTTGTCCGCCGGGTTCCGCTGATTATCACCATGAATGGCAAGCAATACCCAAGCCTCGCCCTCGCCACACTCATGAAGGCAATGGGCCGCAAGAACATAATTGCCAAAACAAGTCCTATCGGCATTGAATCCATCCGCGTCGGCAAAACGACCATACCAGTTGATGCCAAAGGGCAGATGCTGGTCCGTTACCGGGGCGGCATGGAAGAATTCCCCTACTACAGAGCCAAAGACATACTCAGCGGCAAAGTCGGGGAAAAAGAACTCAAAGGTAAAATCGTATTTATGGGTACCTCTGCCGCAGGACTGCGCGATTTGAGAGTTACTCCTTTTGCTTCGGACTATCCCGGAGTTGAGGTCCACGCCACCATAGTGGACAATATCCTGACCCGTGACTTCCTGCTCAAACCGGACTGGGTACCCGGTCTGGAACTGGTACTGGTCATGGCTGCGGGTATAATCTCCATGATTCTGCTGACATGGTCCCGCTCCATGTGGATGATCCTGCCAATCGCGGGAATGGGTGCCGGTATTGTTTACGGCTCACTGCATGTTTTTCAGGAATACAATGCATACCTTACACCCATGTATGCACTGATCGCACTGGGCACGAACTTCACCCTGCTGACTCTGATCAAATTCTGGCGAGAGGAAGGACAAAAAAAATTCCTGCAAGCCACCTTCTCATCATATCTGGCCCCGGAACTCATCGATGAGATGTTCAGCAACCGTGAAATGCCGGAACTCGGTGGTGAAGCGAGAGAAATCACAGCCTACTTTACCGATATCCAAAGTTTCTCAACCTTCTCCGAGAAGCTTACCGCACCGCAGTTGGTTGAACTGCTCAACGAATATCTCTCAGTAATGACCGACATTCTTATCGAGGAGAAAGGAACTCTTGATAAGTATGAAGGTGATGCAATTATCGCCTTTTTCGGAGCACCTATGGATGTACCGGACCACGCCCTTCGCGCCTGCCGTGTAGCAGTGAAAATGCAAAAGGCAGGAATAGAATTGCGCGAAAAGTGGGCCAAAGAAAGACAGCTACCCGATGAGCCGGACCGCAACACCAAAAATTTCCCCGAAGAGCAATGGGCCAAGGGCGAAAAATGGCCCAAGGTTGTACACAACATGCGTACCAGAATCGGGGTCAACTCCGGTGAAATCGTGGTCGGCAACATGGGTTCATCCATGCGTATGAACTACACCATGATGGGTGACGCTGTTAACCTCGCCGCCCGTCTGGAAGAAGGAGCCAAGCAATTCGGAATATTCACTGCGGTTTCGCATTTCACTCTTGATCAGGAAGTAAAAGTAGACGGAGAAACCCATAAGATTCTTGATCTCGTGGAAGCAAGGCTTATCGATAACATTCAGGTTGTCGGTAAAAATGAACCAGTGCGAATCTACGAACTGGTAGCCATGAAAGGCGGCCTCACCGAAAGCGAAGAAATCCTCTTCGACCTTTTCGCCAAGGCCCGTGAAGAGTACGTTGCCCAGAACTGGGACAAGGCTATCGAACTCTATAAAGAAGCCAACAAATACGAACTCTACGACGACACCAAATTCACCCCCTCAGATGTATTCATCAAGCGCGCCGAGGAACACAAGATCAATCCACCTGTCCCCGAAGGAGAACTTTGGGATGGGGTTTATCGGATGACTAAGAAGTAGAAACGCGAACAAACCCATTTAATGAAAAATTCTCAGGCGATATTGACAATTCCCCGATAATGAAGAACTTCACGGGTATAACTTTGCGAGGAAAATATGAAATTACTGATCGAGAATTTTTACAATATCAAGCACGCCGAACTGGATTTCAAAAAATTCAACATACTGATCGGCCCGCAGGCTGCGGGAAAGAGTTTGATTGCGAAGGTAATGTATTTATTTGAAGAAATATACACTATTCAAAGTTCTTTGAATTATTCTGAAGATGAATTCAAAAAACATCTCCCCAAATTAGACGAATTATTTAAATCGATATTTGAGACACAACAGCTTCAACAAGATTTCTCTCTTTTTTTAAGCATTTGCCCAGATGTTGGCTGGAAAATTAGTACAAAAGGACTTCAAACTCTAAATATTAACCAGATCAAAAAAGAAAAATTCCCCGATGAAGAAAGCATTGACCTCATCAATCAAGTGAGGGAATTATTTAAGAAAAACAAACAGGAAAAAGGCTTACAAATAACCAACGATAGTATAGAAAAAATTGTTGATTTGGCACAATCAGAACTATCTAAATATGGTTCAGAAAGACACTTATTCATACCAGCTTCTCGATCATTGGTAAGCATCATTGCTGACAACACATTTTGGTTAAGCTCAAACAATGTTGAATTGTTATTGAATCGTTTTGGTCAAGTCTATACTAAGCAATTAGCATACGAAACGGCTGATAAGTGTTCGTATTCATGCCCTCCTTTGAAATCAATCATCAAAGGCGAAATAATCAAAACAACCCCCAATAAATATATTATCATCAACAAAGACCGCAAAGTAACTTTAAGTAATGCTTCTTCTGGACAACAGTCCACAATACCTATTTTAATTGCACTTAATAAACTAGAAAATTCTGCCATACAAACAACATACATCGAAGAACCAGAAGCACACATATTCCCAGATGCCCAAAACCTGCTGACCCGATACATAGCCGAAATACACAACCAGACAGGAACTAACATAACGTTAACAACACACAGCCCTTATCTGCTGACAACAGTAAATACTCTTATTTACGCTAATACCGTAGCCTCTCAAAGTGAAGAAAAGGCAGCTAAAGTAAGGGAAATCATTCCTGAAAGTGAATGGTTAAAAGCAGAAGATGTAGCTGCATACATGGTGAACGAAGACGGGACTGTAGAATCAATCTTTGACGAGGAAGAAGGATTGATTGTGGCAGACGCAATCGACGATATTTCCGATGTAATCGGCAGCAAATACAACGAGCTTCTGGACATTGAATTCGACGAAGAGGAACAGGATGACTAAAGACTGTTCAACTTCTTACGAGCAAAAGAAAATCACTCTACGTGACCCAGACAACAAATCAACCGCAATTGTAAAACTTGAATCAAATAGTGACATCAAATTTGATGTCATCGATTTTGATGGTTGCTTAATGAAAGAAAAAACGGCTTGTGATTTTGTGGTCACCACCGAACACAACGAAGCTCTTTATGTTGAGCTAAAAGGCTCAGACTTAAAACATGCTTATGCCCAAATTGAAGCAGCTGCTGTTCACTTCAAGAAGGATCATTCGAATCACAAAAAGACCGGCATTATTTCATTTTCCGGTAAGTTCGGAACACCCAAAACAAAAACTACACTTAATGCTTTAGACAGAAATCTTAAGAAAAAATTTTCATTAACAATAGTTCGGGAAAAATCTCCTCTAACGTATAAATTTAAAACGAAATAGACATACAAAAGCCCTCCCCCGGAAATTCCGAAGGAGGGCTTTACTTTAGCCAAAACAATTTAAATTTGATGAATCAATCCCGAAACGACTAAAGTCGCAGCAATCAACCACCAAAATGTCTTCCTGAATCCTGCCCGAAAGCTAGGCAAAAATCCTAACGATGGTCGTTCCACCTCATAGGTATACCTATACCCGCATTTCGGACATTTGGCAGGCAGGTCGGAAATATCCGTCCCGCATTCTATGCAATGGAACTTATCCATTACCTAACCCGAAAAACCCGCGCCCCCTCGGAGCTGTCTTCTACGTTGAAGCCAAGCTTAAGAAGCTTGTCGCGCAGACCGTCGGCTGTGGTGAAGTCTTTGTTTGCACGGGCAAGTTCACGTTGTTCGAGCAGCTCTTTGGCCTCTTCGGGCAGAGATACGAACGGCACGGGCATAGCCTCGTGATCGAGAATGCCTAGGATATCGTCAACTTCCAGCAATTGATCGAGGCAGAACTTTGCTTCCTTGGCGGAAAGCTTGCCACTACCCAGCAGGGAGTTGATGGTCTTGGTGAAACTGAACAGGATGGGCCAGAAGCGGTGCAGCATGAGGTTGTCATTCAGGGCCTGTGAAAGACCGGACTTGAGGGTGAAGACCTCTTGGTCGATGTCCTCGGAAAGCTGACCGGAATCCCCGGCGTGAATGCTCAAGCCTGCGGCAAGGTCCTGTAATTTCTGCTGGTTCTTGACCCACATGGAAATGGACTGCTCGCTGCACACCAGCGGTTTCTTATAGGATGATGAAAGCATCCACATACGTACGGCTATGGGCTGACCGGACTGCTCCAGAAGCTCATCAACACAGGGCAACACCGGACCGCCGGGAAGTACCGGCTGAGCCACCATCCATGCCTGTGGAGCGACTCTGGCTCCGGCCCAGATAGCGCGCAGGTTTTCCAGATGCGGAAAGCGATGGATTTCCCCGGCCAAGACAAGACTTACTCCGGGCAGACCTTCAAGAGCGGTCACTGCTTGCTGCATAAACCAGCTGGGGCGAACATTACCCCACTCGGTTTCGATGATGTCGCCGAGTTTGAGATCCTGCAAGGTTGCCCGCTTGAGCAGAGTGAAATCCCGCGGATTTTCCTTAACGTAATCATCCATGTCTACGGTCTTACCAAGGCTGACCTTATCGATGTCCATGTTGGACATCTGCCCGTAGCCTTTGTCGCGTGAGATATCAAAATACACGGACCGCAGCTTCTCGTAAGCCAAACCATGCGCGAGCAAAGCACGGCAAAGCTCAACAGTACGATCCACGGATTCCGAGGCACGCTCGAAGCGCATAGATTTGCGCACGCCCAGCAGATAAGCGGCCTTACGTACCGCAGTGGCGATCTCAGTGGAGAAAGTTTCGCGATCTACACCCCGCTCACGGGAGGCAGCAAGGGTCTGGTCCTCAAGATCAGCCAAACCTACCAGCGCGGAAACCTTGGCTCCTTCACGTTCCAGATGACGTGCCAGAACATCGAGCAACACTATACGCCTGAACACCTCTGGATCATAGGGATTGTCGAATGACGGCCCCATGGTAAAAAGCCCGGTTTCGGCTTCGGAAATGGAAAGAACACGATCAGCACCACTGCTTTGATCAAATATTTTCGGTCCCTTCAGAACCTGTGGACGAAATAAAGGAGTGGAAAGGTAACGCTCCCCTCCATCGGGAAAAATGGTTACAACCAGTCCATCTTCAATCTCGGAGGCAATAGCAGCAGCCCCGGCCATGGCAGCACCGGAACTCATGCCCACAAATACGCCCTCTTCCTTGGCAAGACGACGGCAGGATTCAAAAGCATCATTATCCTGTACCCGGATAACACGGTCCAGCTTCTGCTTATCGTAGATTCCGGGAGGATAGGATTCCTGCATATTCTTGAGGCCCTGAATCTTGTGCCCCGGCTCAGGCTCCACAGCGATCATCTGGATATCCTTGTTAAGCTCCTTGAGCCTTTTGGTGATACCCATCACCGTTCCGGTAGTACCGAGGCAGGCAACCACATGAGTTACTTTACCTTCGGTCTGATCCCAGATCTCCTGCCCGGTTCCTTCATAATGAGCATCAATGGAGGCCTCATTGTTATACTGATCCATGAGCAGGTATTTTTCCGGCTCCTCACGGTAGAAACGATAAGCCTGTTCAATGGCACCGTCAGTAGCAAGGTGACCGGGAGTGAGCATAATCTCAGCTCCGTAGGCACGCATGATCATCTTGCGTTCCTCGGAAGCGGTCTCCGGCATGATCAGCATCAGCTTGTATCCACGAACAGCACAAGCCATAGCCAGCCCGATCCCGGTATTACCGGAAGTAGCTTCAATAATAATTTTATCCGGGGTCAATTCCCCGCTTTTCTCGGCTTTGCGAATCATGGCCCCGGCTGCACGGTCCTTAATGGAACCGCCGGGGTTCATGGCCTCCAGCTTAGCCAGAATCTTGACATTTTTATTGGGATTGAGGACCCGCATCTCAACAAGGGGGGTTCCGCCGACCAGCTCAAGAATATCACGAGCAAACATTTTATCTAATCCTTTCAGCTAATTATCTTTAAGAAAATGAATCTCAGGCCGCGTCCTTTTTACTTCTGGCAATCATTTTGCAAACAAGGGGCAGTAGATCATCAGTGTTTGAAATCCGGGGCAAGGAATGAACCCGGCTAATTACAGCTAATAAACAGTCTGCCAAGGACGGAACAAATGTCAGCCTATCCTTTTCTTAAAGACAACATCGAAGCTCTTGCAACATACAACCCGCCCTTTTATTCCTGGCTGAGCAGTCAGGATATTGACGAAGAGAAACTGAAAGAATCTCTCTTCAAGAATAAGTGGGACATTCTCGACTGGAAAATGGAAAACGGCAGCGGCATGTTTGAATCCGTCATGCCCAACATGATCTACAAGAGCTGGCAGGCCAAAGATAAACCAGAAACCAGCGCCACCATCATTGTAGGCTGCAATGTGGGCTACGGTGTCAATCAGGTATTGATGAACACTCCCGACACCCACAAAGTCATTGTCAGCGAACCTAATCCTGAGATGCTGCTCGCCTGTCTGGGCCAGACCGACTACCGTCCTTTCATGAAGGCCGGCAAGCTCCATTTTTGCCCGGTCGATGAAAACAGCCTGATGAATATCATTAAAGAACTCGACCTTCAATTCGTATACGGCAAAATTTATTTGAGACTGGATATCCCCAGCCAGCAGATCGGACCGGAGTACGCCCGCTGGTCCTCAACCATCCACAATAAGCTGGAATCATTCACCGTTGAGATGACCACCCTGCGCCTGAAACAGGACGTAATGGTCGGCAACGAACTGGATAACTTTTCACGCATCCTTGGGGACGGCAGCATTGCTCCGCTCAAGGGAGCAGGACGCGGCATGGGCGCAGTCATTCTCGGTGCTGGTCCATCGCTGGCTAAATTCGGTCCTGAACTGGCAAAGAATCCCGGACAGGCGGTTTTCACAACCTCGCTGCAGGGTCTTCCCGCTGTACATAAGGCCGGAATCAAGCCCCACTTCTGCATCGGTATTGACTACAACGCATCTATGGGCCGTGTATACCAGCAGCTGGATCATGAATGGGCTAAAGACATTCCGCTCATCTACTCCACTAAGCTGGATCACGAAGTACTTGCCGCCTACCCCGGACCGACCATCCCCATGTGGACCGTGGGTGGACTGGGGACCTTTGCCCTGAACAACCACGAAGAAGTTTTTGATGCAGGTAGTAACGTCAGTATCACTCTGGCAAGATTCCTAGACTGGTGCGGATTCAACCATGTTCTGATGGTTGGTCAGGACTTCGCATGGAAAGGTCAGGTTTCCCACGCATCCGGCCACCAGAACTCAGGAGCCAAATATAACCCGGCAATGCTGGTGGAACTGGAAAATGCGGACGGCGAAAAGTTGACCTCCACCATCCAGTACATAACGTCCAAGCGTGAGATGGAAGACGACATCAAAAAACTGCGCACACCGTTCTACAATCTTTACGGCGGCTGTGCAGTAATCGAAGGCACCCGCAATGTGGATATGAATGAGGTAAACATGGAAGGCCTGCTCTCGGCAGTTCCGGGCAGTATGGAACATTTCAAAACAGCCATGAATATGACCGCCACTCCGCGTGACATTCCGGCATTCGAACCGCGCAGCCCGAAGTGGACCTCATCTCTGAACCACGTCACCAAGCGGCTTGAAAAACTTTTCCGCAAGCATGGTAAGAATCAGGAAGAAATCCATAAGGCGCTTCATGAAGTATATTTCTTCATCAGGCAGGACCTGCTCTACCTGCCATACCTGTACAACGAAATCCTCGATATGGCAGGGCTGGCAAGAGCAAAGTCACATTACGTGCCCAAGGACCTGCCCCATTACAAGAGGATCATCAAAAAAATCCTGACCAAGGTCCGCCACATGGACCGGGCCATGAACGTGTCCGGCAACCGCAAAGCGGCCTGAAAAGATCAACCAGACAAGAACGTCCAGTAAGTTAATTCATCATAAGAAATTCCCTTGCAGCACCTGCCCGCTGCAAGGGACTTTCGCATTAAAATTTATAGACAGATCACAGAAATTCATACCCAAAATTAATAAAATCGTCCTTATAACGCTCATTTACCAGCTTAATGAGCTCAGGGGTGTAATAATCCTTAATGTAATCAACTTTATCAGGTCTGGATTTATTCTTATGTGGAATTTCAATATCCTCCCCAAGCGCAGAAAAGAAACTTTTCATATCGTCCGCAAAATTCTCCAGTCTTAACAGGGTGAAATCATCTCGCAGACCTTCCGGCAGGGTTAAATGTGCTGTCTGAGACATGAAGTGAACATCAGAAAATTCATCCGGGCAATCGGCAATAAATCTGCAAAAATTATCAAAATTAAACGGACTGAAATATTTTTTGAAAACAGGATAAAAGAATTCATCTGGAGCAACACGCATCACATGAGAATACACTGATGCAAGTCGGGTATAAGGATTTCTGACTATGGCAAACTTAGTGTATTCATCAAAATAAGAAATACTTATTTCTCCATAATTTCTTTGTTTTTTATAATGAACACACTGATTCTCATACTTCCTAAACAGCTGCTCAAGAATAAACTCCGTGCTTGAAAGACCGTTTTTGCATATTTCTAAAAATAAAAGTTTTTTTCCTTCAATAACTGAAAAATTTCTAGACGAAGGAATACGCCTGAAAAGACTTACCTCTTTACCGAAATCACAAGTTATCAACTTCGCTATTTCAGCAAGTTTATCTAGCTTACCATCAATATCAATTATGCAAAACGCATCATACTTAGCACAATCATATTCATTCAATCTGCCACGTAAATCATTATTCAGGTTAGTCACAAAACAACTACCTGCGGGCAAAATTACATTACCGCCTAAACAACTGAAAAAACGCTTTTGAGCATCCTTATCCAAGGCAATATTAAAAACGTAAAACACTCTGTCATTATTTAGAGATGGAATAGTTTTAAGAATGCTCATTTTACTTTTATCAATCATATTGAAATCGTCATAGACATCATAGGAGCGATCTATTTGACTATATATGTAAAAGGATGAACACCCAAACGAAACAAGAATATCTGAAATTTCTTTAAAAAATATTGACGCTATAATAATTATACATCTTTCATACTTATGGACATCTGCAACATTCACAACAGGAACAGATCCTATTGCGCCAGATGTTTTATAACTATCCATAAAACAACTAACTATGATATCTTTACGTTCTTTCTTAATGGCAGCGAACAATCCTTGCCCTACTTCACCAGAACCATAAATAACAACATCAGAACCAAATTCAATATCATTGATATTATAAATATAATCAAATTTCAAAACGCACCATTTTCCTACATAGGGTTACAAAATAAAATCACAAGAAATCCCCAATAAAGACATCTTTCACTGAAATGTATACGACACCATCCACTCAATTACAATCAAGACGTGTTTTAATATGGCATTAGTTAAAACCTTATTTAGCGCAATGATTCCCTTGAATCCTCTCCCGTCAGCGTGTAAACCGTGCCCATGAGTGATAATAAGCAAGACATGCCCTATCTCATGGAAGACGGCACACTGGTTATCCCGTTCTCTTGTCCGGACCACGAGTACAAGTACTGGAAAAAGGAAGGAAAAAAGCTTTCCGAAGTACTTGCTGATCTCAATACCGACAAAGAGACATGGTATAAATTTACCACAGACAAGCACCCGGATGATGCTCCTGCAAAGGAAGAATCAGGTGATGGTGAGGAGTAGGTAATTGAATTCGTTTATTCACAGGAATCAGACCCTCTGCCATTACTTTCTGGGCTCCCTGCCCCTGATGCTGATATTCGCGGCCCTTTTTTTCAACTTCGGCAGCGAAGCGGAAGTACTGGCCTTTTTCAAGGCCCATTCGCAGGCACACCCGGACATGAAATCCTTTGCCAAGATCGTGACCAACTGGGGCAACGCAGCCCTTTACCCGATTTACATCTGGTTTCTGATCACGGGTATCAAGCAGCGTAAGACTGATAAATCAAAGTTGCGTTTTGCTCTTGTTTTTCTTGCTGTGCAGCTGGCTGTCAGCCTGATCGCAGTACGCTTTCTGAAAATTGCCATAGGCAAACCCCGTCCGGGCGAAGGTACGTTTTTCGAACCTATGTCCATGAGGGGCGCCTATCATTCCATGCCTTCGGGCCATACATGTGAAATTTACGGGGCAAGCCTGCCCTTGATTCTACGCTATCGTAACCTGCTGCTGACCTTGGGACTGGGCATTTTTGCCGCAACCGTGGCCTTCAGCCGAATTTACCTGAACTGGCACCACCCCAGCGATGTTTTCTGCGGCTGGATGCTGGGATCAGTAGCCGGATTCGCCATTCACCTTTTTTCCAAAGAGGACTAGTCCATGCGCTATGAGAAAAGACCGTTCATCTGGGACATCATGGAAGCCAACCCGTGGCTCAGTGTCCTGTTCATAATCTTTCTGCAATCCATATTCACAATGGATTACCGCTCACTGTGGTTTTCCGATGAAGTCCGCTACGCTGATGTCTACACCCAGATGAAGGATGCCGGGCACTGGCTGGTTATGTACTTAAACGGCGTTGCCTACCCGGACAAACCGCCGGTATACTTCTGGTTTCTGTCCCTGATCGATACGCTGACCCCGGCAGACGGCATCAGTGTATTTTTCCTCGGTTCAGCACTTTCCGCTGCATTTTTCCTGCTTTCCACTGTGGCCCTTGCCCGTACCCTTGGTTGCGGACGCAAGACAGCCCTTGCTACCGGACTAGTGCTGCTGAGCAATATTTTCTTCATCGGCATAGCCCATTATTCACGCATGGACCTGCTCTTCGGCAGTTTCATTCTCTGGGCTAACATCTGTCTGTATAAAGGATTCCAGAACCGGGATTCCGGGAGATACTTCCTCTGGGCGTTCGGTTTCATGGGAATCGCAACCCTGACCAAAGGTCCTCTGGGACTTATCTTTCCCCTGCTCACTGCGGCCTGCTTCCTGATCTGGAAAGGCAAAACAAAACTGCTGCGCGATAAAAGCCTGCTTAAAGGGCTTGGTATCCTGCTAGCAATTCTTCTGGCATGGGTTGTAGGTGCGCTCATTGTGGACGGAACATCTTTCATCCACAATATCTTCTACAAACAAATCTACCAGCGAGCTGTAAGCTCCTTCCACCATGAAGAGCCTTTCCAGTATTACCTGATAGCATTCCCTCTGGCATGGCTGCCGTGGACACTGGCAATATTCGCTGCACCTTTGAAACAGATCTTCTCCATTGACCACTGGGTAAAAGTAACTTCCCAACGCAAAAGCACTCAGAACGAAGGTCGTGACTGGGCTTGGATTATGTTCATCAGCGGCTTTGTGTTGCTTACCTGTTTAAGCATCAAGGTTCTGATTTACATCCTGCCCCTTTTCGCCCCGCTCGCCATGCTGACCGCACGGGGACTTCTCGGCGAAGACGGACAGGAACCGGTTCTCGATTCCAAGAAACTCTGGATTGCCATTGCCGGATTCTATCTGCTGCTCGCTGTGGCTGCGCCTTTTGCAGAAGTGCTGATTCCCTTTGATATTACCCTGCACGGCCTCTCTTTCACTGTCCTGATCATGGGACTTGCCGGACTGTCCCTGCTCAAATTCAAAGACTCAGGCGCGTATAAAGGTTTGCTGGTCATGACTGCCGCCATGCTTCTCTGGCTCCAGCCGCTGGCCCTGCTTACCCTGCCCTCACTTGATCCGCTCATGAGTCCACGCCAGACCGGTGAGATGATGAAAGAGTACGTTGCCGAAGGCAGCTATCCTATGGCTCACAAAATATACTCCGGTATTTTCACATACTACGCCGGCACCAACATCCACGAAACCAGCGACCTTAAAGAGATTGCAAAGGTTCTCGAAGAAAAAGACAATGTGATCCTGATCATGCAGAAAAAATACTATGACCGCTGGGAAGACAAGCCTGAAGGAATCACTGTAGTTAATGAGCAATTCATCTCCGACCGGCCTTACATGCTGATCAAAAAATAACCAACAGCTGCAATAAAAAACAGTAGAACCCCGCTCCCGCTTTACAGGGAGCGGGGTTTTTTATTTTCAAAAATCCACGGACCGTGCTATCGTCATACCATTAGCAACAATTACAACCGACTATATATCCAATTCATTTCATATTCCCGGAGATGATCATGGGCCGCTCTAAAAACATACTTTTCATCGATAACGATAAAGATCAGCTGCGAAAACTTGATAAACAGTTAAGTGCTTTGAAAAAACGCTGGCAGGTTGACTACGCTTCAAACAAAGATGAAACCATGGCCCAGCTCAGAACACGGCCTTATGATATCATTGCCATGGAACTTCATGTAGACGGTTTCGAAGGGGAAGAACTTCTTGATGAAATCAAATACCGCCAGCCCGGAAGCATTAGATTCATCATTTCCGAATCAGTAGACTCGGAAAACTACATTAGATTTGTCAAATACGCCCACCAGTTCATAACCAAACCTTATCTTCAGTCAGAATTAATTGGAAAAATCAAAAAAAGCCTGCGCCTGAAGCATGTATTTCTTAACGAACGAGCTTCAAAAGGAATTGCCTCCATTGAAGAACTTCCATCCATGCCGGAACTCTTTTTAAAGCTTGAAAGAGAACTGAATAAAGAGGATGTGATTATCAGCAATATCGGCAAGATGATAGCTGAAGACATGAGCATGACTGCTGGACTGTTAAAGCTGGTCAATTCACCATTTTTCGGTCTCTATTCCAAAGTAACCAAACCAGAACAGGCCGTTACCCTGTTGGGTCTTGATAACCTCAAAGGACTTGTGCTCGGCATTCATCTGTTCAACTCTACTAAGGGCGCCAAAATTGACTTTTCCATAGAGGAACTTGGCAAACACTGCCAATACACAGCCCTTATGGCCCGGGCCATAATCAAGGCTGAAGGCGGCAGCAATGAACAGGCAGAGCACACCTTCCTAGCCGGATTCCTGCACGATATAGGCAAGCTGGTCCTTGCCACATCATACCCGGATGAATACAGAACAATCCTGAGCATAGTGCGTGAAACAAATACCCCGGTTCCCGAAGCGGAGAAGGATATCCTGGGATTCACACACGCAGAAGTAGGAGCCTACCTGCTCGCTATCTGGGGATTTGACGAAGACGTAGTTGAAGCAATCTATTGCCACCACAGTCCGCAAAGGCTCGGCAGCGTAGACTTGAGCCCGGCTGTCGCAATCCATGTCGCTAATTCATTTGACCATGAATTGCGGGTCAAAAACAGCGAATACGCTCCACACCTGCTTTCTGCTGATTGGCTTGAACAAAATGAGTTCGGCTCGAAGCTTCCTGAATGGCTGCAAATATGTGCCGAAACAATGGAAGAAGAAGCAAGAGCAATATAGAGAAACACCCCGTCAAATCTATACTGATTTGACGGGGTGTTTTATTTCATAAAATAAGTTTCAACTATCCGGTAAATCTGCATGCTATGGGCATACGCCATCCAGTACCAAAGGCCCTTGAAGTAATTTTAAGCCCCGGAGCTGCCTGCTTACGCTTAAACTCTGAAATTCTGATCAAGCGCAATACATGCTGCACAGTCTCAACATCAAATCCGGTTTCAGCAATAATTTCACTCTCAGCCTTATGGCCTTCCACCCGCAATTCGATGATCCGGTCCAGCACATCATACGGAGGCAATGAATCTTCATCCTTCTGCCCCGGACGCAACTCTGCGGACGGCGGTTTCTCAATAATCGCCACAGGGATGATCTCGCCCCTGCCCTGCTCATTCAGCCAGCGACAGACCCGAAAGACAAGAGTCTTGTACAGGTCGGAGATTACAGCCAGACCTCCGGCCATGTCGCCGTAGATTGTACAATAACCAACAGCCAGTTCACTCTTGTTTCCGGTGGTGACCAGCAACGCGCCCATCTTGTTTGAAATCGCCATGACAAGATTTCCGCGGATACGTGACTGAATATTCTCTTCAGTAACGTTGGCGGGCAATCCTTCAAAAGTCGGTGCAAGGGCTTCCTCAAATTGCCCCATGAGCTTATCGATGGGGATGGTTGTGCAGTTGATGCCGATATTCTTCACCAGATCCAAAGAATCATCAACGCTGCCCTTGCTGGAATACGGGGACGGCATAAGTACTCCGGTAACATTTTCGGCACCGAGGGCCTCAGCAGCAACAGCAGCAGTCAGAGCAGAATCAATACCCCCGGAAAGACCAAGCACTACTTTACTGAAGCCGGTCTTGCCGAGATAGTCACGCAGTCCGAGAACCATGGCCTGCCATGCCTCGGCCTCTTCGCAAAAATCGTCTTCCTCAATGCGTCCGGCAGAACAGTCAGATTCAACAATAACCACGTCTTCCACGAAACCGTGTCCACGGGCAACCAGATCACCGTCTGTATTGAAAGCACAACTACGCCCATCAAAGACCAGATCATCATTACCGCCAACCTGGTTGGCATAAAAAACCGGGACCTTGTATTTGGAAGCGATATCACCGAGAAGCTTCTCACGAGTCCGCTGTTTGCCGATACTGAAGGGAGAAGCGGAAAGGTTGACCAGAACATCTGGATTCATATCCATAATCTGCGGAATTGGGTTACTTCCGTAACGTCTTCCATTGTTATTTTCGCGGTCATTCCAAACATCTTCGCAGATGGTCACCCCGATTTTCAAACCGTCAAACTCAAAGAAATTTATATTTTCAGCAGGTTCAAAATAGCGCTGCTCGTCAAATACATCATAGGTAGGCAGCAACCATTTATAAAAGACTTTTGGAACAGCTCCATGCTCGATCAGCCATGCGGCGTTACGCAAAGGATTACCGATACCTTCATGGTTAAGGTCCACTCCCCCGGCCAGCAGAGCCATACCCTCTGGCATACGCCTTGAAATCTCAGAAACAGCTTCACGGCAACGGCAGACAAAATCCGCATTGAGCAGCAGATCCCGCGGAGGATAGCCGGTCAGGGCAAGTTCAGAAGTAAGGCAAAGCCTTGCACCGCGCTTAGCGGCCTTTCTAACTCCATCAAGGATGAGTTCTACGTTTCCTTCAAGATCGCCAACTGTCAGGTTGAGCTGCAACAGGGCTATTTTCATTTATTCATGTCCGTCCTTAATATATTTGGGATGGGGAGTACGTAACGTCTGAAAGAGCAGTTGTCCATTGTCAGGGGACAAATAATTATCAGCCTCTCAGACTCTTAACCTTGCACTGAATATGCTGGAATGCTAAACAGTTGTCTATATCTAAAGCAAGAGCACGGGAATTTGCCCAACTAATCAACCAACGGATTGAAATTGTTAAAAATAGATAAAGTACAAACCAGAATCGGGGTTCTGATCGTAGCTATATCCCTAATTTCATTCATTGTTTCCGGGGCATACGATTACAGTTCCATGCGTAGAAACATGCTCGATGAGCTCAACCAAAAGGCTGACGGCCTCGTTGAAAGGCTCTCCGAATCCCTGATTACTCCGCTCTGGAATGTCGATCAGGCTGCAATCAACCGTATCCTGCTATCTGAAATGAACGACAAACGCATCAAGGCCATTCTGGTTACAGAAGACAACGGAAACAATGTTTTTGCCGGAAAGATGCGTGACGAAACATGGAACATAATCAATTTCAAAAGCTGGCCCATCGGCAAATTCGTTAAACGCAAGACCGAAATTTCAATCATGAACCAGCCTATCGGGGCTGTTGAGATCTTTCTTTCCCCTAAATTTATTGACGATGAGCTATCTCAATCACTTCTTAATTCACTACTGCGCACAATGCTGCTGGTTATCCTGATCAACCTTGCACTGTTTGTGACCATGCGCAGGATTCTCATTTCTCCCATAACCAAATTAAGCCAGACTGCCAGACAGATTTCGCTGGATAAAAACTACAGCTCGCGGGTGCAAATCGAATGCAAAGGAGAAATGGAAAGCCTAGTCAAAAACTTCAACAATATGCTGCAACAAATTGAAGAGCAGGACCTTAAGCTCAAGCAATACAGCGGACAGTTGCAGGAAAAGATTCATCAAAGCAATAAAAACCTTGAAAAAAGTTACCGCGAACTGAAAATCATCAACCGCGAGCTGGAAATAGCCAAGGATGAAGCGGAAGCTGCATCCAAATCCAAAAGTGAATTCATGGCCAACGTCAGCCATGAAATCCGCACTCCCATGAATGCCATCATCGGTATGGCCGATCTGACCATGGAGACCGATCTTTCTTCCAAGCAACGAGAATTCATAAAAATCATCATCAGTTCGGGTAAGGTTCTGCTGCGGCTGATAAACGATATTCTCGACTTCTCAAAAATAGAAGCCGGCAAACTCAGCCTCGAAGAAGTTAATTTCAACCTGCACCAGCTTATCCATGACATCAGCGATCTTTTTGTTGAACAAATGGTTGCCTCACAGACGGAACTGGTTATTGATATACGCCCCGGCGTGCCTCAGCGTATTATAGGTGACCCCTTGCGGCTCCGTCAGGTTCTGGTCAACATTACAGCCAATGCGTTTAAATTTACCAGCAAAGGTGAAATCATAATTACTGTTTCCGCAGACCAGATAAACGCCACCAAAACTGAAATTGTGTTTGCTATCAAGGATACAGGAATTGGAATTCCTGAAGAAGTGCAACCCCATCTTTTTGAAGCTTTCAAGCAGGCGGACGGTTCCACAACCCGCAAATACGGTGGAACAGGTCTGGGACTTTCCATCTCCAAACGCATCGTCAATCTCATGGGCGGGAATATCTGGTTCCGCAGCAGACCGGAAGACGGCAGTACATTTTTCTTCACCATCACTCCTAATGTGGCAGTGGAAACATCTCTGATTGAATTCGAAATTCCGCAGGAACTCAAAAATAAACCGGTTCTGGTGGTAGACGACAACTTCGCGGTCCGCAGCGTACTGGTGCGCTATCTTAAACAATTCGGATTCCAGCCCACCAGCGTTGCCAGTGCTGAAGAAGCAATCAAAATTATTGAAGACAGGAAAGATGACCAATTCAAACTACTCATTATTGACCTCAAACTGCCCGGTATGAATGGAGATGAGGCAAGTATTGAAATCCGCAAGACCTACAGCAAAGAAGAACTCCCCATACTAATGATCACTGCAACAGAGCTCAATTCCGCCCTGAGTAAGGCCCAAAACGCTCAAATAAACAGAATGATCAGTAAACCGCTCAAACAGGCCACCCTCTTCAATTCCATCATGGAAACTTTCGGTTATGATGTACCCAAAGAGTACTCTTACGAACCGTCAAAACCGATTAAAGATGAATTCAAATCCTTCAGACTGCTTCTTGTTGAAGACAACCCCATAAACCAGCAGGTTGCGGAACAAATACTTGAACCCACCGGAATTGAAATTTCTTCAGCACCTAATGGTGCGGAAGCTGTCAGAATGGTGCAGGAAGCAGGCTATGACATCGTTCTTATGGATATACAGATGCCGGAAATGGACGGTTATGAGGCAACAACCATAATCCGTAATGACCTGAAAATGAAAGAGCTGCCGATCATCGCCATGACAGCCCACGCCATGCGCGGTGACAAAGAAAAATGTATTGCTTCCGGCATGGACGATTATATTCCAAAGCCAATTGATAAAGAACTGATGATCAGCATCATCCGCAACCACCTGAAACAGGATAAAAAGACTGTACAGCCTGTCGCCACTTCCCCAAAAGAAGAATCAGACCCCACGCAGGGGGATGACACTCAATTAAGGGAAATAAACGTTCCCGAAGTTCTGGAAAGAATTGGTGGGGATATGGGAATTTTGGTCAGCATCCTGCGTAATTTCAGGGAGTACAACAAAGATTTTAATACAGATCTGCAAAAATTGCTTCAAACAGATCAACTCAAGGAAGCCGGAGACAAGGCGCATACCCTGAAAGGTTCAGCCGCAAACATTTCCGCAACCGAATTGGCTATTGCTGCCCTTGAACTGGAGAAAAGCTGCAAATCTGACCTGAAGGAAGATGCTGAACTTGCCCTAGAAAAAACAACTGAGAAACTCAATCTGCTTTATGGAGAAATTGCGCTTCTTGAAAAGGATTTTGACTAGGACAGAATATCAGAACACGGTACATTCATTCAGTTGAAATAAATTCATATTTGAGGCAGAAATCATTAATAAATATTGACTGTAAAAGAGGATTTTAAATATGGCGTTAATGTTTGGAAGCCCCAACCGCAAGACAAACAGGACCATTGAAGATGCTAAAAAAGACCAGCGTCTTGATATGGCCCGCACCCTTTATCTAGGCGGAAAAGTAAAAATTGTGACCACCGAAGAAGTCCCGAACAGGGAAGTTCTCGGAACATTCGGTCTAATCGTTTGTCGAAGCTACAACTTCGACAATGCATTTTACGGCCTCATCGCACAGGCAATTGATGCCAATGCCGATGCGATTGTGGGCTACCGAGAATCTGTCTCATTTCATCCTGAAGGGGACAAATTCTATTCCTGCTACGGCACAGCCGTTCGCCTGAAAAAAGTTAAATAAAAAAAAAGGACCGGAATTCCGGTCCTTTTTTTTATTCTTACTTCACAGCCTTAATCTTCCAGATATCTTCAGCATATTCCAGCATGGTCCGGTCAGTTGAAAATTTGCCCATGCGAGCAGTATTCAAAATTGCCTTGGCAGCCCAGATTTCCTTTTCAGCATAATCTCTGTCGATTCGTTTCTGAGCTTCACTATATGATTTGAAATCAGCCAGATGCATATACTGCTCATTATCAGTAAGCAGTTTATCGACCAGCCAGCGGAACAGGTCCGGCTCATCGGGCGAAAATCTGTTCTCCAATAGAGCGGTAAAAACCTGCCTTATTTCCGGACTGTGGTTGTATATTTCACGAGGATGATAGCTTCCTTCCCGCAAAGCTTTCTCAACTTCTTCCTGCTTCAGCCCGAAAAGATAAAAATTATCTTGCCCCACCTCTTCCAGCATCTCAATGTTTGCTCCATCGTAAGTTCCGACAGTCAAAGCACCGTTCATGGCGAATTTCATGTTTCCGGTACCGGAAGCCTCGGTTCCGGCAGTTGAAATCTGCTCACTTACATCACAGGCAGGAACAATCTTCTCCGCAAGGGAAACCCGGTAATCAGGCAGAAAAGCAACCTTGAGCAAACCTTCTGCACGCGGATCATTATTGATCACTTTTGCAACAGAATGAATCAGCTTTATAATCTGCTTGGCCTCCCAGTAACCGGGGGCTGCCTTTCCTGCAAAAAGAAAAGCCCTGGAACAGGACGGTTCTACATCATTATCCACCAATTCAAGATAAAGATGAATTACGTGCAGAACATTCAACAGCTGGCGCTTATACTCATGAATACGCTTGGCTTGAATATCGAAAATGGAATCCGGCGGGATATTAATGTCCAAGGTGGAATTTATAAAATTGCCCAGCTTGATCTTATTTGTCCGCTTAGCCTCCATGAACCGTGCACGGAACTCACTGTCATTGATGTGCTCTTCCAGCTTATGCAACTCATTTAAATCAGTGATCCACCCCTTACCTAGAGTATCGGTAAGCAGCGCTGCAAGAGCAGGATTGGCCTTAAGCATCCAACGGCGCGGGGTTACTCCATTGGTCTTGTTGTTGAACTTTTGCGGGGCAAATTCATAAAAATCAGGAAACAAACGGGTCTTAACCAACTCAGAATGCAACTCGGAAACCCCGTTAACAGAATGGGAACCGACCACGGCAAGGTTAGCCATGCGCACTTTCTTGGTACCGTCTTCACAGATAAGGGACATGCGCCTCAATTTTTCATTGTCAGCCGGATACTTGCTCTCAACCTTTTTCAAAAAACGACTGTTAATTTCGTAAATGATTTGCAAATGACGCGGCAAAACCTTTTCAATCAAGGAAACCGACCACAACTCAAGTGCTTCCGGGAGCAAAGTATGATTGGTGTATGCGCAGGTAGCGCGGGTAATTTCCCAAGCTTTATCCCATTCAATGCGTCTTTCATCCACAAGATAGCGCATCAACTCCACAACGGTCAGGGCCGGATGGGTATCGTTAAGCTGAATGGCAACATAATCAGCAAACTCTTCAAAATTCTTGTTCTGGGCAAGGAATCGGCGGGTAATATCGCGCAATCCGCAAGCCACGAGAAAATATTCCTGCACCAGCCGCAACTCTTTACCGAAAGAAACAGATTCCGTTGGGTAAAGAACCTTGGAAACCATTTCTGATTCTATCTTACGTTGCACGGCCCTGATGTAGTCACCATGATTGAAGATATCCATGTCGAAATTTTCAGAGGCTCTGGCCGCAAACAATCGCAGGTAATTTACAGTCTTTCCGCCATAGCCGACCACGGGAATGTCATAAGGGACTCCGATAATATCATCCCAATCCACCCACATAGGCAGGTAGTCTCCGCTGGGGGTAGCCGCACTTTCAACCCTTCCGTAAAGTGGAACAATTACCGACTGGTCCGGGCGGGCAACCTGCAAAGGCATCCCTTCCTTCATCCAGTAATCCGCAAGTTCCTTTTGATATCCATTATGGATGGACTGCCGAAACAGACCATACTCATAGTGAATCCCATACCCGCAACCGGGCAGATCAAGAGTCGCCAGAGAATCGAGGAAACAGGCAGCCAGTCTTCCCAAGCCCCCGTTACCGAGAGCGGGATCACGCTCACTGGCCCGGACTTCGTCCAGATCGTAGCCAAGGTCCTTGAAAATATCCTCACAGAGATCAAGAATTTCCATATTACATAAGTTGTTACCGAGGCAGCGTCCCAGCAAATACTCAATGGAAAAGTAATACATCCGTTTTGCTTTTACCCGCCGATAGCGGTCACGAGTTTCGATCATCCTTTCCACCAGCCTGTCGCGCAAGGCTAAGGCAAGGGCCTTGCCTGCATCCCATTCACTGGCATCCTTAACTTCTTTACTCAAAGAATATATTACATGATTCCTGATATCCTCGGTAAGACTAACGCGATCATTCTTCTTCCGGACCTTGAAATTGCTTCTTTTCATGACTCCTCCTAACGGCTACGGGGATTAGTTTTAAAGTAACAGCTTGGAAGGTCTAAATCCACTTTAAATATAAGCATTCAGGAAAAGCTTAGTATTTCTTTGGACAATTATGGCGCGCTTTCACACAAGATGCTATAAGCACAGTAATCAAAACTAAATTTCTAATACCGATTTCTGAACGTATTCCAGTGCAGGAGAGGGCAAAATGAAATCTTCAAACAGCAAAGAAGAATTAGAAAGACTACTCAAAGAAGCAGAAAAGGTTATTCAGCAAATTATTGACAGCGGAGTTGCCGAAGAGACCATTGTTGACCAGATTAAAAGATTCCGGGCTGGCTTTCCAAGTACCCCGCTATTAAGGCCCTGCACTCCCGGTGACGGCATAAAAATCATTGATGATTCCGAACGCCCTCACCTGTCGGCCCACTTCAAAAAAGCAGCTCAAGAAGGCCGGGTAACTAAATTTGTTCCGGCTTCAGGAGCAGCTACACGTATGTTTAAATCCCTTCTGGCTGTCTACAACTCTGCTGAAATAGAAAACCTTGAAGGCAATAACGACAACCTCATCTTCTGCCGCACTTTTATTGAAAATCTGCAAAAATTCGCTTTTTATGATGAGTTAAAAAAAATCATGGAAGACAATGGAATTGATCTTAGAAATTCCTGCCGAAACATGGATTTCAAAACCATCCTGCATTATGTGCTCAGCCCGGAGGGACTTAACTTCGGCAACCTGCCTAAGGGCCTGATTCCATTTCACAGCTACCCTGAACATTCGCGCACTCCTTTTGCAGAGCATATTGTTGAGTCCATGGAATATGCCAAAGATGGAAAAAACAAAGTGCGAGCCCATTTCACGGTATCGCCAGAACACAGAAAAAGAATTATGGAACACGTCTCACAAACCGTAGAGAGGTACCCGGAGACAGAATTTCATATTTCATACTCAGAACAACGCAAACAGACCAACACCATTGCCGTTGATCTCAGTGGCGAAGGATTCCGCACAAGTGACGACAGGCTGTTATTTAGACCAGCAGGCCATGGGGCCCTGCTGGTGAATCTTAATGAACTTGGCGGCGACATTGTATTCCTGAAAAATATCGACAACGTAGCTCCGGATCACCTGAAAAAAGACACACTTGAATATAAGCAGATTCTCGGCGGATTGTTGATACAATTACAAGAAGAGATATTTGCACACATTCGCAAGATCAAACAGAGAACAGATAAACTGGATCAAACAGAAAAATTCATAACCGACCGTCTTTCCATCTCACTGCCTGACGATTACAGCAAAATGAGAGAAGGCGAGAAATCAACATGGCTGCTTTCAAAGCTGAATCGCCCGATCAGGGTTTGTGGAATGGTTGAAAATACAGGGGAGCCCGGGGGTGGACCTTTTTGGGTAATCGGTCCGGACGGCATTCCGACTCCTCAGATAGTAGAAAAAAATCAGGTAGACCTGAGCAAACCGGATCAGGCTGACTGTATGTCTAAAGCCACACACTTCAATCCGGTAGATATCATCTGCGGGCTACGCGATTATGAAGGCAAACCATTTAATCTACTTGAAAGGATAGACAGGGATACCGGCTTCATTTCAGTAAAATCAAAAGACGGTAAGGAGTTAAAAGCAATGGAACTGCCCGGACTCTGGAACGGGGCCATGGCTGACTGGATCACCATCTTTGTAGAGGTTCCCTTAAGCACCTTTTCTCCGGTGAAAACAGTTAACGACCTGCTGAAGCCGGAACATCAACCGGCAAGTTGACCGTTTTCCAACCGATAAATTGTATCAGAGACTTCTTCCAGCCAAAGGTGATCATGGCTGACAATAACTAGGGTGGTTCCTTGCTCTTCACGGACAGAAACCGAAGCATCATGGATGAGCTGCGTGGATTCAAAATCAAGGCTGGCAGTGGGCTCATCAAGGAGCAGTACCCGTGGATTCAAAACAAGACGTGCAGCAAGAGCAACTCTCTGCGCCTCCCCGCCGGAAAGCTCAAACCAGTTGCGATGCAAAAATTTATCCGGGTCTAAACCGACCTGAATCAGGGAATCACAAACTCTGTCGTGAACATTATTTTCACCACGAAGTTCAAGGCCGTACGCAACATTTGCTTCAACCGAACGCTTAAGGAGGTACGGCTCCTGAGTAAGCATGGTAACTTCTCGGCGCAGGCTCAAGTCCGGTTCCCGGACCTCATTGCCGTCATAAAAAATTTTACCTGAATCCGGGCTTTCCAGAAAAGAGAGCATACGCATCAGGGTGCTTTTGCCGCTACCATTATGACCGGCTAAGCCGACAATCGCCCCTTCACCAACCGAAAATTCATCAAGGGACAGAACCTGCCGACCATTATAACGCTGGCAGATATTTTCAAGCCTGAACAAATCCGTCATTACTGGCCCGCCCTTTTTCTGACACCGGACATGGAATAGTTAACCGCAAAAGCAATAATCATGAGCACCAGACCAAGAGCTATACCCATAGCAAACTCCCCCTTGCCTGTTTCAAGGGCAATGGCAGTGGTAATGGTCCGGGTATGCCACTTGATATTTCCGCCGACCATCATGGAAATGCCGATCTCGGAAACAATACGTCCGTAAGCGGCTGCAGCGGCAAGGATGAGGCTGTAACGGGCCTCCCAAAGGATGGTCCGCAAAATCTGTCCATGTGAAGCACCAAGGGTAAGCAAAGTCTGCTTTAGACGCAGGTCGAGGTTTTCCACCGCCGTGGCCATCATAGCAATGACAATAGGTAATCCGAGCATCGTCTGCCCCACAGCAATACCCGGGATGGTGAATAGAAGCTCTATTTCTCCCATAGGCCCTCTGCGGGAAAGCATCGCGTAAACGAGCAATCCTATGACAACAGTAGGGAAGGAAAGCATGGTATCGGCAATAAGACGCAAGCATCTCTTGCCGGGAAATTCATGGTAGCCGAGCATAAAGCCTAACGGAGCACCAATGATCAGAGTTGCACTGATGGAAATGGTAGTCACGCAGACAGTGGTGTAAATGGCGGAATATGTTTCCGGGTCAGCGGAAAAGAGCAGTACAAATGCCTGCCAGAAGCCGTTAAAAATAAAGTCCATGTACTATTAATCCCTCCCTTTCACATAAATTCTATTAATACCAAACGGCCTTACAGAGAACAAGAACGAAACAGACTATAACAAGGGGAGGGAAATGAGTGGAACTCCATAGGAGCTCCACTCAGGAATCATGATCTATTTAGCGTTGGGAATGAAGAGTTTTTTACCGAGCAGCTTGAAGTCGCCGATAGCTTTCTGAGTGCTGGGGGAAGCCATCCACTCGGAGAACTTGGTTGCCAGTTCGTACTTTGCGTTCTTGCAGTTGGCGGGGTTAACAGCCAGGACACTGTACTGGTTGAAGAGAGACTTATCGCCTTCCACCAGAACTTTCAGTTCGGGGGAACCGTTCTTGTTTGCGCTGTATTTAATGTAGGTGCCGCGGTCGGTCATGATGTATGCATCTCGCTCTTCAGCAACGGTGATACTTTTGATCATGCCCTGACCGGTCTGGATGTACCATTCTGCTTTATCGGGAACAGCCATACCTGCAACTTTCCAAAGGGAAATTTCTTTTTTGTTGGTACCGGAGTTGTCGCCACGGCTGACGAAAGCAGCTTTTGCATCTGCAACAGCTTTCATTGCCTGCACAACAGGAAGGCCTTTAATGCCTGCGGGATCGGAATCGGGACCGATAATTACGAAGTCGTTGTACATTACTTCGCGGCGATCTTTGAGAGCACCCATATCAACATTTTTTTTTTCAGCAGCGGGAGCGTGAACCATAAGAACATCTACGTCGCAGTTCTGGCCCATTTTGAGAGCTTTACCGGTACCTACAGCAGTCCATTTCAGCTCGATGCCGGTTTCCTTTTGAAACTTGGGTGCAAGTTCATCAAGCAGACCGGTGTTATCTGTGCTGGTGGTGGTAGCCATCATCAGCGTTTCAGCTTTTACCAGTCCCGGAGCAACGAGCAGGGAAACGAGAGCGAAAGTAAGCAGCAATACTTTAAGTTTTTTCATTTTTCCTCCAAAAAGAACTCTGTTTAAAAATTCGTAAATTCCAGATCATCCGCAATATTGAAATCACGCCTGATAATAAGCGTGAATAGTGTATTTCTAGACCAGAAAGAACGCTCTATGTCAATATGAGCACAATTATACTCTTAGTCTTAACCTGATTTTGCACCAAAAGTGTGTAGAAACAGACGCAGAAATTAAGATCTTGCCCGCAATGCCTGTTACCCCTATGCTGTTTAAAATATATCAGGCGGAGCATGATGAAAGAAAGTTTCAGCTATACAGTAAAAGAATATTGCGGTGGTGAATTCAAGGATAAAGAGATCAGCAGCATCCTTGAAGTACCTTTGACCATCAACCTTAACGGCCGCGAAGTGGTTACCCTGCTGACCACGGCCCGCTACCCGGATTATCTGGCTGTGGGTTTTCTAAAATCCGACGCTTATATTTCCACTCGCGACCAGATAACCGACCTGAAAATCACAGAACATGATGACCGTATCATTGCGGACATCAGCACCAGCCATGATCCTTGGAAAGGCCGGGTTCTCGAATATTCCATCACTTCCGGCTGCGGTAAGGGCACCAACTTCGGACGCAATGTTTCCACCATCTCCAAACGTACCATCACGTCGGAGCTGACCGTAACCCCGGACCAAATCCTGACCCACGCCAATGAACTGCATTCGCGTTCCACCCTTTATAACAAAACCCGCGGCTGCCATAATTCATCCCTCTGCACCCCGGAAGAAATGCTCTACTTCCGTGAGGATATCGGCCGCCACAACGCCATCGACATGATTGTCGGCCAGTGCTTTCTTGAAAATGTACCCACTGACGGAAAAATGATTGTCTCCACCGGACGCGTAGCATCGGAAATCCTGCTCAAAGCGGTACGCATCGGAGTCCCCATACTCGCTTCCACTGCCGTGGCTACCAGTTTTTCCGTGGAGCTAGCCCGCAAAATAGGCATCACCCTTGTCGGAAACATCAGCAAAACAGGATTCTGGGTTTACAACGATCAGGGCAGAATCAAAGGGTTGTAATTTTTCCACACACTTAAATTATACCATTTTAGCCATAATATTTTTCCCAAATAATCGATTAGACTTTGTGCCAAAACGCGATTAATTAACACTCTTATGCAGGTGCCACTATTAAGGCATATGCTTTTTTTAACAGGAATGAAACAATCCCGGCCGACCCTACAGCCGGGTTCCCCTTAAGGAGTGTTTTTTATAATGAATTTTGATTACAGCAGTGCGAAAGAACAGCTGGATAAAAAAGTATCCGAGCTGCGGGAAAAGCCTTTCCTTCCGGAAGAGCTTGTTAATTTAATTTCAAATGTTGCCGCAATCCAGCTGGAAGCGCAGCAGCACTCCGCCCCGACCATTCCGACGGACCTCGCTCCTGAAGATGCCAACCTGCAGGGACGCCCTCTGCTTGCCCGTGAAAATTTCACTTATGACTATGAACAGGCATGCAAGCTTGTTGATGAACTGGCTGAACTGGTAGGTAAGGAAGAAGGTCCTATTGCCGAAGCAACTACAATGATCACTGCATCCATCAAGTCCGGTGAGCTGGACCTGAAGCAGGCTTTCAAGGCTTACCTTGAAACCGATGATGATTTCTTCATGGGCTGGGCGGAAAAAATGCCCGAGGCACCGCGCACCCTCAGCTTTCTCGTCCAGTCTGCGCTGACTCCTTCCATTAAGGCAGTTGCTGCCGCACTGGAAGAAAAGCTGCCCCATCAACCGGCAGACACCTCTGAACGTGCCGACAGTGCCGAACTTGATTTTGAACTTGAGCAGCCCGCACCACGCAGCCACGGACACTGTCCCATCTGCGGGTCCGTGCCCTTCATGCACACCCTGCATCACCAGCAGGGATTCCGCTACGCCAACTGTTCCTTCTGCCATACCGAGTACCGTGTTCGCCGCATGGCCTGTGCATACTGCGATAACACCAATGCGGACAGCCTTAAATTTTTCACCGTGGAAGAAGCACCGGGCTACCGTGTAGATGTCTGTGATTCCTGTAAAACCTATATGAAAACCGCAGACTTCAGGGAAGTGAATAAAGTTTCCGTCCCCGCACTCAATGACCTTGAATCCCTGCCGCTGGATTTTGTGGCAGTGGAGGAAGGATACAACCGGGGCACCCTCTCCGTCTGGGGATTCTAAAATGGTACTTACCGACAAGATAGGCCGCACGGTAAATTACCTGCGGCTGAGTGTTACTGACCGCTGCAACCTGCGTTGCATGTATTGCGTAACCAAAGACTTCAAGCACATTCCCCACCCGGACATCCTGCGCTATGAAGAGATGCTCCGCCTAGTGGACCTCGCTGCTTCCATGAATATTTCCAAGCTGCGCCTGACCGGGGGAGAACCCTTTGCCCGCAAGGGATTCATGGATTTCATTTCACAAGTTATGGACAGCCACCCGGAAATAGACCTGCGCATAACCACCAACGGAACATTAATCGAGCCTCTGGTGCCTGAACTTAAAAAGATAGGGGTCAGCAGGCTGAACATTTCGCTTGATACCCTCGACCGGGAAACCTTCAAGGAAGTAACCGGACGCGATCATTTAACTGATGTACTGGCAACCATTTCCGCCTGTCTCTCAGCCGGAATCAGGGTTAAGGTCAACGCCGTGGCCATGAAAGGAATCAATGACAGAGAACTTAATTCCTTCATCGACTTTGCACGCGAAAATCCCATCGACATGCGCTTTATCGAATTCATGCCCATGGGCGACGATACCAAATCCGACAGCAGGTTCTGGTCTGCTGATGATATCCTCGAGCAAGGCAGGGAATACGTGAACCTGATCCCGGTAAAACGTACTGCCGAGAACCGCGGCCCTGCGCGCATGTACTCTATCGAAGGAGGTAAAGGGAGACTGGGCTTGATTTCCCCGGTAAGTTCGCATTTCTGCGCTACATGTAACAGGTTGCGCATTACCTCCGACGGTCAGCTGCGCACCTGTCTTTTCTCCGACAAAACATACGGCCTGCGCGATATTTTAAGGAATCCCGAACTGGGTGATGATGCCCTGCGTAAGGTAATTGCTGAGGCAACTGTCGACAAACCGCTGGGTTACCATCTTTTAGAACAAAGATCAGGATGTGAAGGTGTATGCGAAACACAGATGTCATCCATAGGCGGATAAAAGGATCTTCTATGGGAACTGTTTCCGAAAACAGGGATGAACTACTGGCACGTCTGATGTCTTCTGAGGAGGAAGCCAGAAAATTCCTCCTGCACAAAGCTTTGGGAGATCGCAAACCCTTCTGCCCCCGCTGCCGGGAGCACAAGCTCTACAATCTCAACGGTGACCGCTACCGCTGTTCCTCCTGCAAGTACACCTTTCAGGATTTCAGCGGTCGCTGGATCAACAACGGCGGCCTTTCCGCACGCGAATGGGTGCGCCTGATCCAGATGTTCGCCGAGGATCATACCGCACATGCAATTTCACTTGATCTGGAGCTTTCCTATAACGCAACCTACAAGGCCATCACTGCCCTGCGTTTCGCCATCCTAGCGCAGGCGATCGATGCTCAGCAGTTGCTAAGCCCAGAGACCGGGTTGCATAAGCACCTCAAAAACAAAAAGCTGACCGGGGTCCCTTCCAAGAAAACCACCGGAAGCATTCCCGTATTCGGAATAATGGAAAAGAACGGCTGGGTGTTCATCGATTTAATGCAGAACATCACTGCGGAATCGGTGTTCCACTTCAACCACAACTTCCACCTCAAGCTGGTCCGTCACGGAAGTATTATCCACACCGACCGCTACCAGAAGTACGATTCCCTGATCCTCTGCGGAGATGATTCCCTACCGCTGGATTACATCCGAAAATACCCGGATGTCACCCCGCACATAGAAATATCAGGTGGAGAGTTCTGGCAATTCGCACGTCAGCGCTTCAAGCGCTACAAGGGAATATCCCCGCACCGCTTTCCTTTATATCTGAAGGAACTGGAATTTAGATTCAACAATCGCTCGAAAGATTTGTTCGATTTATTGACTAGTTATATTTGTAAGATTGTTCCTGACGTGGATTAGGGATTATTCAGCTATTTTGATTGAGATAAATGGAAACTCCCCCGTCTGCTTGGGTAGGCGGGGGAGTTTTTAGTTAACCATATCTTCTATTCTTTTGATTCAACTTTTTCAGATTCAATAGCAACGACCTTAAGACATGAACGACCTGTTGCTAGATTAATTAGACTCTGACGCAAAATCTGATTTTCTGTATCTACATTATTATAAAACTGCGGCGCATACCCACCACGTTCAATTTGAGAACGCTGAACAGAAAAATTTAAACATTTAGCAAGAGTTTCTATTAAATCATACAAAAGATGTTCCGTCTTACGATTCCACTCTTCGGCATCTTTCAGCCGATATGCATGATCTTCGAGATGTTTTAAATATAAACTCCATGCACTTCTAACGGCTCTATCTCCGCTACTATTTGAGGCAAATTCAAAATCAATCAAATTTAAGGCCTTGACATGATCCAGATGTATTCCAAGCTTCCTTGTCGACATCAAGTCCTTAAAAACCTGCTCACGCCTTTCTTTTTTACTTTTCCTATCTTGCAAATATTGACCAACAATAACAGCAAAAATGGGACCGAGAAGAATAGCAATTAGAGTCAAAACTTCATTCAATGACATTTTTAATCCTCAAAATAGCATTTCTAATTATTTAGTAAGCCAAAATTTATGCAAGAATCTACATCTTATAAGAACTAAGAGTCAATATTGAGACACGCATCAAAAAGCCCCGCACAACCAAGTTGTGCGGGGCTTTCCAATAAAAATATCAAATCAAAATCTTAACCCTTAATAACCTTATCCTTCCCCTGAGCCTTAGACTCATACATAGCCTTATCAGCCCTCACGATCAGAGAATCCAAGGTATCTGCGTCAGTGTACTGGGCAACACCGCAACTGACTGTAACTATCTCCCCGCAATCACTTGAGACAAGGTCCTCATTACACGCATCCGCTACAGCAGTTCTGATCCTCTCAGCAATATCAAACGCAAGGTCAACTTCGCCATCTACAAGCAGGAGGAACTCATCCCCTCCCCAGCGGGCGCAGAAATCTGAATCGCGGATGCAGGAGCGTATGATGGAGGAAATCTTCTTGAGTATACGATCCCCTTCCATATGACCGCATTTGTCATTGACCTCTTTGAAACCATCAACATCTAATAAAATGATAGAAAAGGGACCAGATTTCTTCTTGATGCCGGAAACTGCGGACTCAAAAAAACGTTCAAATGATCGCCGATTTCCTAGGCCGGTCAACTCATCAGAATCAGCCTGCTGTTCCAAGCGCAACTGAAAATGATTGATTACAAGAATGCTCAAAACAACAATGAAAAGAGTAGCTATTCCACCGACTATAATCGTACGCACAAAATTATGCCTTGCAGCATCAAGCAGCACGGTTTCATTCTGCTCAACAATGAGCCACCACTCTAATTCTGGGATATAGCGTGAAGTCAAAAAGATTCGATCGCCGTCGAAATCAAATTCATATGTTGCAGGCTCAGCAGGATTGCTCAAAACCTGAGAGGCAATCGTGCCGTGCCCCGGCATATGCCTTAAATTTATATTTTCGATCAATCCGACTTTATGATGAACCTGTATAAGACCGTTCCCATCGACCAGAAAAATTGTTTTACCGTACTTTTCTGAGAACTTTTTCAATAGTCTGGAAACATTATCCATCTTCAACCCGACACCGGTCACTCCCAGTAACTTACCGTCATCACTGGCCAAACGGTGATTGATGAAAACAGTCAGGATATTGTTAGCGGCTTCATTGGAATCAACATCCAAATCGTGACCCTCGCCACTGCTCACAAAGTCATAATACCAGACGTCGTGGTCATCTTCAGGCGAGATAGTTTTGAGAATTCCACCCGGGTAGTAATATTTACCTGTTTCAGCTGAAACAAAAAAAGCGCTGAAAAATCCATACTTACCCTGAATCTCTCCCAGATATCTCTCAATTTTAGAAATATCACTTTCCCCACCGGCAGCCCAATCCTTAAGAAAGGTATCGTTAGCCATGAGGGAAGACACAAACAAAGGCCGCATCAATACGGTCTGAATTTCGGAATAAATATTATCGCGAGTCAGAGGAAGGGATGAGTTAACTATATCCCTATGAATCTTTTTGCGGGATTCATTATAGTTAAAAAGGCTGATTGAAATAAACGCAGAGACAAGAATCAAGGTCAACACGAGTATTAACTTTACCCGAACAGTCATTTCCCCTCCTAAAAACAAAAATCAACAGATATTAGAAAATACTAATTGAATGGATATCAATAGAAAAGAAAAAGACCTAACCTTGCCTAAAATAAACTCCCCTGCCCGCCGGAAGCGACCTTCTGGAGATGCTGGTAAGCCCGTGCAGTTGCAACACGCCCACGGGGGGTGCGCTTCATAAATCCGCACTGGATCAAGTATGGCTCATAGATTTCCTCAATGGTGCGCACTTCCTCGGAACAGGCCACGGCAATGGTTTTTACGCCAACAGGTCCACCGCCGAACTGGTCTATCAGAATAGAAAGAATCTTGCGGTCCATGTAATCCAAGCCTAACGGGTCAACATCAAGCTTATTCAAGGCCATGTCTGCCAGCTCACCGCTTACTACCCCATCACCATGCACGGTGGCGAAATCTCGCACCCTGCGCAGCAGACGGTTAGCGATACGCGGTGTTCCGCGCGAACGCTTGCCGATGATTAATGCACCTTCGTCAGTAACCTTAAGGTCGAAGATTCTTGCAGCACGGGTAACAATGCGGGCCAGCTCCTCGGGAGAGTAAAATTCCAAGCGGAAGATGCAGCCGAAACGGTCACGCAGAGGTGAGGTCAGCAAACCTAGGCGGGTTGTGGCCCCTACGAGGGTAAACGGCTCAAGATCGATCTTCACGGTACGGGCGGCTGGTCCCTGCCCGATGATCAGGTCGATGTTGAAATCCTCCATAGCCGGATAGAGCACTTCCTCTACAGTGGCAGGCACACGGTGGATTTCATCGATGAAAAGAATGTCGTTGCGGGACAGGTTGGTCAGGATAGCGGCGAGGTCCCCGCTGCGCTCCAGAACCGGACCGGAAGTGGAAATGAGGTTAACCCCCAACTCGGAAGCGATGATCCGCGCAAGGGTTGTCTTGCCCAGACCGGGGTTGCCGTAGAAGAGGGCATGGTCCATAGCATTGCCGCGCCCGCGCGCAGCCTGAATGAAGACATCAAGGTTATCGCGCAAGTCATCCTGACCGATAAAATCGGTCAGCCGTTGCGGTCTGATGTGATCGTCTGAACCGTTGTTTTCCATCATATTCCGGTACTGCCTACTGAAAAATTACTTGTTCTGGGAAATCTTTTTCAAAGCTACGCGGATAGCTCCACCAGCGTCAAGGTCGGGTTCTTCATCAAAGATATCCTTGAGAAAATCACGAACTTCATCATCCCCGTAGCCGAGATTGCGCAGGCCGGAAAGAGCATCGAGAAATTCACTGCGGTCGCCCTCCACAGGACAGGCACCGCTGCGCACAGTGGCAGATTTCAGAGTTTCCATTTTGTCCTTAAGGGACCAGAGGATCTGGCGCGCGGACTTGGGTCCGATACCGGGAACGATGGAGAGAGTCTTCACGTCCTCGCGGAAAACGAGGTCCTGCAAATCCTTGGGACCAAACTGTGATAGGATCGCCAGTGCCTTTTTGGGACCGAGACGATCAACTGAAATAAGGGTGCGGAAGACCTCACGGTCATCAAAGCAGGGAAATCCGTAAAGATCAAAAGCATCTTCACGGATTACGGAATGAACGTAAAAAGTCACATCCGAGCCGGATTCCGGCAGGGTGGAGATAGCGGAAAGGGTCAGGAAAAGTTCATAGCCCACTCCGCCGGGAGTGAGGATAATGCAGGACTTGTCTGTGGCCTCTAGGAGCTTACCGTGGATATAGGCGATCATCTTCCGGCTACCTTTGCGAATCTTCGTTCATTTAGATGGCAGATCGCAATGCCCAGCGCATCGGTGGTATCGTTGGCCCACTTGGTGTTTTTCACCCCAAGGATGCGCTCCACCATAAAAGCGACCTGCGATTTATCAGCTCGTCCACTACCCACCAGGTTACTTTTAACCTTGGTCGGTTCATACCCGGAAACCACAAGACCGGATACAGCACAGGCAGCCATGGCAGCACCACGGGCCTGTCCCAGCTTAAGAGCTGAAGCCGGATTAGAGGCGACAAACGCATTTTCGATTGCCGCCTCGTCCGGTGAATATTCTTTTATGAGCTCAGCAATGCGAGAGTATATCTCCCCCAATCGCGAGCACATGGGCTTTTTGGTATTGGTCCGGATTGTCCCGGCATCCACAAGGGATACCTGCCCGGAAAGCTCTCTGACGATACCGTATCCGGTAACGCGGGTTCCGGGGTCAATGCCGATGATTACAATACCTGATCCGCCCATCTAGTCTTCCATTTCAGCCATGAGCTCATCGGGGAAGTCAGCGTTAACATGTACATTCTGTACATCGTCGTTGTCTTCCAGCTTTTCCATGAGGTTCATGAGCTTTTTAGCGGTAGGAACGTCAACTTCAACGAGGTTCTTAGGAACGAAAGCGAGGTCGGAGCTTTTTGCTTCGCACTCAGCAGCTTCGAAAGCTTTCTGAACTTCGCTGAAATCTTCAGGCATGCAATGTACTTCGAGGCTTTCATCTTCAGCGATTACGTCCTCGGCACCTGCTTCAAGGCCGATTTCCAGCAGCTGGTCTTCGGTGTACTTTTCAGCATCAAAAACCATAACGCCTTTTTTATCGAACATCCATGCAACGCAGCCTGCTTCACCCATGGAGCCGCCGCCTTTACCGAGAGCGTGACGTACTTCGGCAACAGTACGGTTCTTGTTGTCGGTAGCTGCTTCAACGAGGATAGCAACACCGCCGGGACCGTAACCTTCGTACATGACTTCAGAAATATCACCACCGGCCAGTTCGCCGGTACCTTTCTTGATTGCAGTATCGATTTTGTCGTTAGGCATGTTCACTGCTTTCGCCTTGGAGATGGCGAGACGCAGGGAGGGGTTCATTGCCGGATCGCCTCCACCTTTGGCTGCAAGGATGATGTCCTTTGCCATTTTGGTGAAAATTTTACCGCGCTTGGCGTCCTGTCTACCTTTTCTGTGCTGAATGTTAGCCCATTTACTATGTCCGGCCATTTTTTCCTCCTGAGAATATCAAAGTCCCGTCTGTTGGTTTTGATGGGACAATATTTATATATAATGATGCCTTCGAAATACAACTCGGCGAAGCCTAATAAAAGGTTTTGGAATTCTTAAACCCTTTTGCAAAAGGATTTAAGCCGCCGGAGGCAAAGTCTTTTTTATCAAAAGCGCGAAGCGCATCAAATCAAAGAACCAATCTTCTTACCCTTCAATGCCACGAAAGCCAAGTCCTACGATAAAGAACTCCTTGCTTTCCTCCCTGCAACTCTTCGGCTTGAATCTTTTCACCTTGGAAAACATCTTCCGTAAAGAATCGATGTATTCTTTAACATCAGGTCCATCAAAAATTTTAACGATGAAATGCCCGCCCTGCTTAAGCCTGCTGGGTACGATATCACGCGCACGTTCGCAAAGCTCAAGGGAGTTGGCCTGATCAGCAAACTTTACCCCGGTTGTCTTGGGAGCCATATCACTGATGATAAGGTCATAAGGCAACTGCTTATCCATAGCAGCCAAAAGCTCCGGCGAATCCTCGAATACGTCGGCCTGCAAAAAAGTTGCGTTATCAGGAAAGGCTGTATCAGTGGACTGAATGTCTACGGCAAGCACACGCCCTGTATCCCCGACTTTCTTGGCGGCAAACAGGGTCCATGAACCGGGAGCAGCTCCGAGATCCATAACATTCTGGCCTTTTGCGAAAACTTTGAAACGCTTGTCCAGTTCCTGAAGCTTGTATACGGAACGGGCAGGATAGTTTTCCTTTTTGGCCCTTTTAAAATAATGATCGCGATATTGTTTCATAATCTGATTTATGTTTCGCAGTGATCCGCAAAAGACTTTTGCTACCGACTGCGTTATAAGGTGACTGGAAATTAACTTATTACGGCCCGCAAGCCAAGTATAGTAAGCAATGCAACGCCCTGAAAGAATCCGCATAAAAAACGAATCCGGTCAGCAGCAATCACTTCCCGAAGGTGAAAGATATTTTCAGGACCTCGGCGGCGAAGGGAAAATACTGTTCCTCGGCCTTGGACCGAATCCGGCAATAGCCGCACAGCTTTTCCCGCAGGCGAAAAATTTATACTATCTCGAATGCCCGCAGCACTCCGCACAACTGCCCGAAGGGTATACAATCCCGTCCCGATTTAAGCAAATCAACACGAACGACACAACAAATCTCTCCGAATTCCGGGTAATTCTGTATACTCCCGGCAAACGCTTATTTCCTTCTTTCTGGGAACCTTTGCTCGCCAAACTGACGGTAAACCGTACCGGAATAATGCGTAAAAGCCGCACTAAAACCGTCTGGATTCCGGGGGATGACAACTCGCTACTGGTACCGGAACTTTGCCGCGCCTTTGAGACAGAGGGGTTCTCTTACAGAGTTATTGAGCCGGACGCAATGCGCAAGGGCCTGCTCTCCCTACTGCACAGCGAATTACCGGAACTGGTATTAAGCGTAAATTTCAACGGGCTTGATAATGCGGGAGAAACGTACTTCATGCTCCGTGAGGCAGGTGTGAAGATGGCTGTATGGATGGTGGACAATCCCTTCCATATCTTATCCGGAATTAAATCCACATACTGGCAGGAAGTCCCGATCATGGTCACCGATCATTGGTTCATTCCTGTGCTGGAAAAACACGGGGCGAAAAAAGTCGGACACCTGCCCTTAGCCACCGACCCACATATATTTAACGCCAGGATCGAGCCATATCCGGCCTTGGAAGAACGTACTGTTTTTGTTGGGCGCTCCAGTTTTCCAGCCAAAGAGAACTTTTTTTCCGGCTGTATTTTTAATGAAGAGGATGAACTTGCTGCCTTGAAGTCCATAAAAAACGGCACAAAACCAGATTTTGAATGGTGGACTAAACGAGACAGCATAGAAAATTTCTGGCCCGGACTGGAAGTTCGCTCAACAGGTTACAAGACCGAACAATCAGGATTACTCTGGAGAATTTTGTCATTGCAAAACGCCGGAAAGCAACTCACTGTCTTTGGCGATGAAGGCTGGAAAAAATACCTTCCAGCAGCAGACCTGCGGCCTCCTGTTGATTACTTTACCACCCTGCCGAATATATATACCGGGGCCGAAATTAATCTGAATATGACCAGCCCGCTCCTGCCTTGCGGCCTGACCCAGCGCAATTTTGATGTCTGGGCTGCCGGAGGATTCCTGTTGAGTGACTACACGCCGGGATTATCCATTTTTCCAGAAGATATTCTTGCCCACTGCACCTTCAAAAATCCTAAGAACCTGCCCGACCAAATTGAATTTATCAAAAGCAACCCACAACTTCGAAAAGAGCTTTCAAAAATTTGGCAGAAACATATAATGGAAGAACACACATACAAGAACAGAATTTGTAAGCTGTTAAATTTTATAACCTAAACATGTTTAAAACAAAACGGCACAACTTTTGCTTTATCTGCACTCAGAAACTCTAATCAAGGATGATGACGAGATGCGGAAACTAATATTTTGCCTTGCCCTGCTAGCTTTGACCTGCATGAGCGGATGCTCCGCTTCAGTGCTTATACCACCATTGCCCGGACCTATGATGATTCCGTCATCAGTTGGGACCTTTTACAATGCCTACGCAATCGGCACAGATGAACGAGGTTTCCAGACCATAGTTGAAGACGAAATGCTGGAAACCAGCATCCAGTCTGAAATTCTCAATGAAAAAAATCTCAACATCATGGACCTGAGCACTTACGCATACAACGGACACGTCTATGTGGTCGGTGAATATGACAACAAGGAAGATTTTCAGCTCATCCGCAAGATTGTCAGAAAAAACAAGAAGGTCAATTCTCTTACCACCTACCTGTTCGCGGAAGATGAGACTGCATGCGCCAAAACGGATGACTATATGATCCAAATGGCGGTGAAAAGTGCATTACTGAACGATGACTCCGTATGGGGAGCAAACGTTGCAGTAAAATCAGTGCAATGTAATGTAGTGCTCATGGGCAGGGTCGCCAGCATAAATGAGGCGCTCAAAGCTAAGCAGATAGCCGCAGGAATTGGTGGGGTGAAGGGAGTGAAGTCATTCATCCGCTCCACCCGTCAGAACAAATATCTAGGGCAACAGCAACGAATAGCTGATGCAATGCGTTAAGATCCAAAGAACCCTATGAAGATTAAAGGGAATAATGGTTCCGCAGAAGCTCTTTCGTAAGATCAAGATCGCCCGCTTTAACAGCATCAACAATCTCTCTATGCTCTTGAGCGTGCGCACCAAGATCTACCCCATCTTCCAAATGCTGCTTTACCAAAGTAAACATCCAGTAGTCATTAGCTAAAGCTTCCCATGAGCGCACAAGTGAACCATTTCCGGAACACTCCATAATTGTCCTGTGAAAATCAAGGTCAGCCTGCCCCAAGGCAGTCATATCCTTACGCTCAACTCCGGCATACATACTTTCAACAGCGGACATAAGACCGTCAATGTCGATCCTGTTAAGCTCATACCCCCAGCTTAGTGCCAAAGGCTCAAGCTCACTCCGCACAGCAAAATAATCATACAACTCGTCCGAAGACAGTACTTTTACCCGGGACCCTTTATAGGGTTCGGTCTCCACAAAACCTCTGGCGGTCAAATCCCTGATCGCCTCCCGCACAGCACCCTGACTGACCTGAAGCTCCCGTGAAATTCTGGTTTCAACTATCTTATCACCGGGTTTCAAGTGTCCTTTCAAAATACTGCCTACGATGTGTTCTACAACATCATCACGCAAAACCCGTCTTTTCAGTCCAATACTGGATACCATAGAATTTTCCCCCTGAAGTAAAGGCCGGATCTATGCATTCCCCCTTTAAAACGCACATATCTTTGAGTGCGGAACCTAACCACTTTTTAAAACAATATCAAGGGAGGAAGTGTATACCACAACAATATATTATATAAAATCAATATCTAGCACACATACTAAAAACAACACAAACACCACATCTAATTATAAAATAAGCAAAATACAACGGCACACTGCGTGCTTTTATATAACATATCATTCAATACAACAGTTTTATTAAACTAATTATCGCAAAGCAGAATGCATATACTTTTACTATATCACAGTATTGCAAACATATTCTAATGCATTTCACAACAACCTGTCATTCGAAAGTACAACCTACTGACAACTCATTACTGCACTGAACAATAAAAAAGCCGCTATCCTTACGGATAGCGGCTTTTAAATAAGATTTTAATTAAGCGTTTATACTTTTTTCAGATCATCAATAACACTCTTAAGATCTTCAGACAGGCGGGACAGCTCATGCACTGCCTGAGATGATTGTTCCATAGCCTGGGAAGTTTCAGCCGCGATACGGTTGATTTCATCAGTATTACGGTTAATCTCTTCAGAAGCGGCGGACTGCTCCTCAGATGCAGTAGCAATAGCTCTGACCTGATCTGCTGTTGACTCTACAATATTGACTATTGAAGACAATGACTCTCCTGCATCTGAAGCATAAGAGGTACTTCTTTCAACCATGCCGGAGGCTTTTTCCATATCACTGATGCTATTGCGGGTTCCGGACTGAATAGCTGAAACCGCTTCGCCGACTTCCTTAGTGGCATCCATTGTTTTTTCAGCCAATTTCCTGACTTCGTCTGCTACTACGGCAAATCCTCGCCCAGCTTCACCTGCACGGGCGGCTTCAATGGCTGCGTTAAGAGCCAGCAGGTTAGTCTGGTCGGCAATATCGGTGATCACGTTCATAACCTGCCCGATACCTTCAGCCCTCTTGCCGAGATTTTCAAGCCCGATAGCCATCTGCCCTGCAGCAGCATCAACTTCACCAATACTTGAAATAACATTATCAACAATCCCACCACCGTCATCGGCCTGTTTGCGGGCATCATCAGCGCTCTCAGCTGCCTGTGAAGCGTTCTGGGCTACTTCGAAAACAGACGCATTCATCTCTTCCATAGCGGTTGCAGCTTCAGCTGAACGTTCACGCTGAATTTCTGCGCCTGATCTGGACTGCTCTATCTGGGCGGAAAGCTCCTGCGATGCACTGGTAACTTGATCTACAATCTGCTCCAACTGCCCCGCAGCCTGCAGCATACCTTCACGCTTAGCGTTTTCTGCGGCATTTCTCGCTTCTTCCGCCTCTGCCAAAGCTTCTTTCGCCAGCTTAGTCTGCTCTTCGGCTTCAAGACCTTTCTCTTCAGTTGTTTTGAGCAATTTACCCAGATCGACAACCATATCTTTCAAGGCCTGCTGCAAGGTAAGCAGCTCGCCGGAAAAACGGGACTCATCAGGGATAGCATCAAAGTCACCCTTTGAAACAGATTGGGCCGCACCGACAAGCATCTGAATGGGATTAGCAATAGACCGGGCAACAAACCAACCGAAAAGGCAAAGCACGACAGCAATACCAAGCCCCATAAGCAGGGTATCTTTAACGGTATCATACGCCCCTTCCATGATCTCTGCTTTATCGATCAGCAGAGCCAGCTTCCAGCCAAGGGCAGGCGAAGTAAATACCCGGACAAACTTCTCCTCTCCGCCAAGGATGACCGGAGCAAAGTCGTCTTTCATTTTAGCCAGTTCCTGCATTCCCGGATCTTCAAGATTATCCGCCTGCTTAAACGCATAATCCTTATTTAAAGGATCAGAGAGGATGGTGTTATCACCTTCCATTAATATGATATATCCGGTCTTACCGATCTTAATTGCGGAAACAACATCGGTAAGTGTGGACAGGTTGATGTCGAAGCCTACAACACCTATTACCCGGCCATTATCTCTGATCTTAGAAGTAATGGAACTTACAGCAACACCTGTTGTGGACTTGTACGCCTTACTGACAGAAGTATCCTTAGCCCCAGCCATGGCTGAAGTATACCACGGTCTTGCCCGGGGATCATAACCGGCAGGCATGCCATCCTCCGGATACATGTTGAATCCACCATCCTCCATACCGAAGAAAGCAAAATCATAAGCTTTATGACTTGTAACCATTCGTTTCATCAGGTCAAAAGCGTCCTTTGCCTTATCATTCATCAAATCTCTTTTGACCGCATCAAGACTCTTATCCTGAACCAGATTCAGGTTATTACCGAATGACTCAGTTACCGCCGGTTCCCCGGCCAGAAATTTTGCATTCAACTCCGCTTCATGCATAAACTCTGAGATAAAATTATTCACTTGCTGCAATTCGCTAAGCGAAGACTCCTCAAAAGCCGTCTGAGCCATATCAGTCATTTTCACAAAAGAAATCGAAGCCATACCGCCTGCACATAGCAGTACAGCAGCCAGAATCAATAATATCAGTTTATTCTTGATGTCCAACCTCATTCAGTTAACCTCCTACCGAATTCTCTCCAAAATAAATGTAAGCACCACCCATGATATATTATTTATATATCGTCACAAACTGGCTTTACTTAAGTGAATCACACAGACTTTTGTATTATAATCCACCTAACTAACATCATAACAAAAAAAGCCTTCTGACAGGCAGAAGGCTTCATAGTGACACTTTTATTGAAATGCTTAGTTATTCATTTTCATGGTTATCACCGGCAGGTAACCTGATTATGAACTTTGATCCCTTACCCTCTTCTGACTCAACAAGGAATTCTCCCTCATGATTGCGGGTAATGATAAAATAGGAAACTGAAAGACCGAGCCCTGTTCCAAGCCCCACGCGCTTTGTAGTATAAAACGGTTCAAAAACCCTTTTACGGACATCTTCATCCATTCCGGGACCGTTATCCTCTACTTCAACACGTACAAACTTTCCGTCCTTGCGAGTTCTCAGAGTCAATGTTGGACGTTCATCCGTAAAATCTTTATCTGCCATAGCCTGAGCAGCATTTTTGAATATGTTCAAAAAGACCTGCTCAATCTCAGTTTCAGTAATACCTACGGCCGGAAGATTCTGTTCATAGTCCCTACGGATTTCAATGACCTTAAAATCATATTTTTTCTTAAGATCATAGTCATTCTCGGCAAGACTCAATGCTTTTTCGAGAATTCCCTTCACCTGAACCTGAGTACGGGAAGACTCACTTTTGCGGCTGAATTCAAGCATATTACGAACAATGGAAGCTGCCCTGCGTCCGGCATCGCTGATACCTCGCAAGTAACCGAGAATACCACGCTTATCCATATACTGGTGGACCTTATTCAAATCCAGACCCAACTCAGAAGCAACTTCTATATTCTTCTTCAAAGACGGAGATAAACGCCTTTCAGTACCCTGCACCCCTGAAAGCACTGCGCCCAGCGGATTATTGATTTCATGTGCCATCCCAGCGGCAAGACCACCGACAGACATCATCTTTTCAGTCTGAATCATCATATCCTCAAGGCGAGACTTCATGGTCACATCATCAATAAGAACAACTGCGCCTCGTCCATCTTCACTTTCGAGCAGAGGATAAATTTTAATATTTTTATACTGAATATGACCATCTGAATTGAACGGAATCTTATTCTTCTCACGAACTTCAAGCTTTTCAACCGAGTCCATAATCAAATCACGTTCATCTTTAAGCTGGGGGAAAACGTCCATTAACTGAGTGCCAGCAACCTGTTCGTAGGTCAGTCCGGTATCTTCCTCAGCAGACCTGTTCCACTGATTAATCCTTAGGGATTCATCAACACCGACAAGCATCGTCGGCATGGAATCAATGGTATTTTTAAGCAGATTACGTAAACGGGCCAATTCGTTTTCAGCAGTCTTTTTCTCGGTAAAGTCAAAAGCGATTCCCAGAAAAGAAGTCACCTCTCCTGTCTCATCCCTGACAACCACTGTACTATCTGCAATCCAGTATACCCGTCCTGTGGGATCTACGATCCGGTACTCATGCCGATAATGATCATCACCGGCATCAATGAACCCTTGGACCTCTTCTTCTACCTTGGCTTTGTCGGCAGGATGAATAACCTCACCGTACTTCACCTTACCGGACATAAAGTCGTCGGCCTTAAATCCCAACTGGCTGACATTCTGAGAAACAAGCTCAACAGGCCAGTCATACTCATTTCTCCATTTAAAAAGAACCATAGGGCTTTTTTCAACAATCATATTGGATTGCCGTAAAGCTTCTTCCGCTTTCTTACGCTCGGCAATATCCCGGATCAAATTAAGGCGCATTTCATTGAACGCCTCAGCAACACGATCAATTTCATCCGGCTTGGTGTTTTTCTTCCGCCGCTTAAGTACCAACTCGCGGCCAAGGGTGCTGATATCCATTTCCTGTGCATATTCAGCCATGGTCTGCAAATGACGGGTGACCATATAATGGATAATCATGAGGATAAACAGCGCGACTAAAAAGGTCTTAACCGCCTGAGTAAGCAGGACGACAAAGACCCTTAATCGTAAGCGTTTGAAAACATTATCAAGATCGGCAACAGCACGCAGCTGTCCTACCTCAACACTCTTTCCGTCAATGACATGTACCAGTGGAAAATTTTTCTCAATTACATTGCCACCGGCAGGCACTTTACCAATAAATGCCACCGGATCAACAGATCCGAAAGACATCTCAACGACCTCAAGGTATCGCATCCCGGGTAGCTTTAAAGCCCCTTCAAGCTGGATTTTAACATGGTCTATATTAATATCCCAAAGGCTGGCGGCTATCGTATTGACGTAGCTGTGCTCAATCTGCCCGAATCCTTTTTGAATCTCGCTGACATCACTACGGTATTCCATATACAGCTGGACGCTGGTGCCAAGAATCGTAAAAAAGGAACTACAAATTAAAATATATACAAGAAGCTTGTATGGAAGGACCTGTCCCTTTCTTATTTTTAAAAATTTGACCATATTCTCCACCGGAATAAATGTCGCTAAGATATAAATGAAAACTGTTTTTCGATACGAACTCTTCAGCGTATATTGACATAAATCGCTAAAGGATAAAAGATTCTTTTGTAATAAAACAATTAATTAAAACTAAAAAGCAATCTGAACAGCAACATATTTCAAGGATCAAGCATGGCCATACGGCAACACGCCATAGTAACTGCATTACTTAACAAAAGAACAATCACATTATCAATGCTGACTGTCTCGACACTGCTACTGATTGTATCTTTTGTTGGCGCTGCCGTACCTTATCAAAATGACATGAAAACTTCTTCTTTGAGTGACAATGAAAACTTCAGTTTAGATTTAACCACAGACAAAGACAGTGCCCCCATAGAAACAGAGATCCTGCAACCAAAGCTGGCACCAATTCCAAACAAAGAAGAAGTCAGCCCCCAAAAAGCAAATGAAATAAAGCCCTCAAAAGAATTAAAGGAAATCATTGAAAAGGTGAAAAGCGGGAAATTGCCAGCCAAGACCAATAAAACCGACGCCAAAATTGATTATTCAGTAAGCAAAGAAGATCTCGCTATTATCAAATCGGAAGGCAAAGCGTTTAAGGCTGAAGAAATCCAACCTTCTCCGGCTTTAGAGGCTGTCCTTGAAGCGTACCGAAGCGGCAATCTCGACTATACCCAACGGGATATTAAGGAAGTTGAAGATGAACTGTTTTACCATCAGCCATACTCAGAAATGAACATGGCATCCATCTATGATCTGGTGTTGCTTCAAACCGGCCGCGACGTATTTCTGTCGCTGGATTACCAGCAACTTTCAATTAACGATAAAACATCAGAGCAATTGGAATCCAGCCGAATCAAAGACCTGCAGCAAACCATTGCCGCCATCAAGGTCAAAGAGAAAAAAAAGCAGGACAAAGCAACGGACACCCACGAAGAAAAGCAAAAGAAAGCTCAGGTAAAGATTAAAATCAAACCCAAGGAAACTTTTGCCCGCAGAGTCCTTAACCTTCTTGGAATCAGGCGCAAAGATGAAACTGTTGATTACGAAAGTCTCAGCAAGACATACAGGGCTTACAAACGCTGGGACGAGCACGTCAAAAACATCGATGACATGCTACGCCGCAAACGTAAGCGCAAAATTCAACTGATTCAGCAACGCATTTACAGACCATCACAAAGGATAGACTGTAGTGCCCCTTCTTTTCGTGGAATATGCCCGGACGGGCAATTGAAAATCGATCCTTACAAAAACGGCAATATAAGATTTATTAAACCTTAATCAAGGAGCAGCCACTGCTACTCCTTGTGTTCCGCCCATTTGTTTACGGCTTCAAGAAACATAAAAGTTTCAGTAGATTTTACGCCGCCGACACTGGATAGATCATCAACAAGAAACTGGCGAAAAGCATTTCGGGAGGAAACAAAAACTTCAACAAGGAGGTCAAATCGTCCGGAAACGTTCATTACAGACTGAACCCCTGGGACATTAGCCATTTTTTCCATGATATCAGGATTGGCTCTTTCTTCGAGGTTAATACCGACCATGGCGATAAGGCTGTTTTCAAAATAGAGAGGATTTACGGAAGCAGTAATTCTCAAGTAATCATTTTTGATCATACGTTCTGTACGCAAGCGCACTGTTCCGTCGGAAACTCCAAGCTTACGGGCGATATTTTTATATGACTCGCGCCCATTACGCTGTAATTCTTCAATAATCTTACGGTCTACATCATCAAGTACCAAAGGACGCTCTTTCACGCGAAATCTCCTTTACTTAAAATAAATTCACTTTTTATCATTTAATGAAACATACATAGGAGGAAAATAACAATTCCGTCAATATCTGATTTCATTAATGCGATTTCATCAAAATAGAGTTTTTATTGCCTTTCGCACAAAATTTATTATTAAAATTTTGCTTGACACAATTTAATATGTTGTTTTTTAAATAACGCGTAGCAACACTATTACTGGACGGGAGAAACGTATATGAAAAATAATTTACTTCAGGCACTTTCAGCCCAGACCGAAGAGCTGAAAGCCAATGGCCTTTACAAAGATGAAAGAATCATAACATCCCAGCAACAGGCCCTTATTTCGGTTAAGGGCGGTCAGGAAGTACTCAATTTCTGTGCTAACAACTATCTGGGACTGGCTAACAACCCTGATCTAATTGAAACGGGCAAAAAAGCTCTGGATAAATATGGCTTCGGACTCTCTTCAGTACGTTTCATTTGCGGAACGCAGGATGTCCACAAAGCGCTGGAAAAAAGAATCAGCGAATTTCTCAAAACCGAAGACACAATTCTTTACAGCTCCTGCTTTGACGCCAATGGCGGTCTTTTCGAAACAATCCTCTCCAAAGAAGATGCGGTTATCAGCGATGCCCTGAACCATGCATCAATCATTGACGGCGTGCGCCTTTGTAAGGCCCAGCGCTTTCGTTACAAAAACAACGACATGGCTGACCTTGAAGAGCAGCTCAAAGCTGCTGAAGACTGCCGTTACAAACTGATCGTCACCGACGGTGTTTTCTCTATGGACGGCATTATCGCAGACCTCAAATCCATCTGTGATCTGGCGGACAAGTACGGTGCGCTGGTTATGGTTGACGATTCCCATGCAGTGGGCTTCATCGGAGAAAACGGTCGCGGTACCCCTGAGTACTGCGGTGTGCTGGACCGTGTAGATATCATCACCGGAACCCTCGGCAAAGCCCTCGGCGGTGCTTCCGGCGGCTACACTTCCGGACGCAAGGAAATCATTGAATGGCTGCGTCAAAGATCCCGCCCATATCTCTTTTCCAACACCCTTGCTCCTGTAATTGCCTCCACTTCCATTGCTGTTCTGGACATGATTGCAGAAAAACCGGAACTCCGTGAAAGACTTAACGAAAACAGCAAAATATTCCGTACCCGCATGGAAGAAGCCGGTTTTGACCTCGTACCTGGCAATCACCCGATCATCCCCGTAATGCTCGGCGATGCTGTTCTGGCCCAGAAAGTGGCCGAAGGACTGCTCAAGGAAGGCATTTACGTAATCGGATTCAGCTTCCCGGTCGTTCCCCGCGGACAGGCACGCATCAGGACTCAGATGTCCGCCGCGCATACCCCGGAACAGGTTAACAGAGCGGTTGATGCTTTCATCAAAGTCGGCCGTGAACTCGACATCATTAAATAAGGTACAAGGCAAAATATAATGAGCACCATGAAAGCCCTCGTTAAGAGCAAAGCTGAAGAAGGCATCTGGATGGAAGAAGTTCCGGTTCCGGAATGCGGTCACAACGATGTTCTGATCAAAGTAAAGAAAACCGCTATCTGCGGAACAGATATCCACATCTACAACTGGGACAGCTGGGCACAGCAGACTATTCCCGTCCCAATGGTTGTTGGTCATGAATTTGTCGGTACCATTGAAAAAATGGGCGGCGAAGTTCAGGGACTTGCTCTTGGTGACCGCGTTTCCGCTGAAGGTCACGTTACCTGCGGACACTGCCGTAACTGTCGCGCAGGCAAGCGCCACCTCTGCCGCAACACCATCGGTGTAGGTGTAAACCGCCCCGGATGCTTTGCCGAATACGTATGCGTTCCCGCTGTCAACGTATTCAAGCTGAATGACGCCATCACTGATGATGTGGCCTCCATCTTCGACCCCCTTGGAAACGCTGTCCACACAGCTCTTTCCTTTGACCTCGTTGGTGAAGACGTTCTCATCACCGGAGCTGGCCCCATCGGAATGATGGCCGTAGCCGTTGCCCGCCACGCAGGTGCAAGACATGTTGTCATCACCGACATCAATGACTACCGCCTTGATCTGGCCGGTAAAATGGGTGCAACCCGTACCGTCAACGTGACTAAGGAAAAGCTGGAAGATGTCATGAACGAACTGGGCATGACTGAAGGCTTTGACGTAGGTCTTGAAATGTCCGGCAGCCCCGCCGCATTCGGCGAAATGCTGGATAAGATGAACCATGGCGGCAACATCGCACTGCTGGGAATTCTCCCGGACAACACCGCTATTGACTGGAACCAGGTAGTGTTCAAGGGTCTGAAACTTAAAGGCATCTACGGACGTGAAATGTTTGAGACATGGTACAAAATGGCTTCCATGCTCCAGTCCAGCCTTGATGTAACCCCCGCAATTACCCACCACTTCAAAATCGACGACTTCCAAAAAGGTTTTGACGTGATGCGCAGCGGTCAGTCCGGAAAAGTAATCCTCGACTGGACCAAATAAATTATTAAGGGCAGGCGGTATCAACCACCTGCCCTTTTTTCCTCCCATCAATTCTTCATTGAGGCGTAGAGCCTGCGCACGTGCCGTTTGCTTATTCCCAATCTTTCAGCAATATCAGCATTTTCCACACCATAATCTTTAAGTTGAGCTACCTTTGCAGCCAGCCCGGCATGCTTTAAAAAGCGAGTTGAAACGTAAACGCTTTCATGAGCAAATTCGTTCATAACACTTAAGGCAGCATTTTCCGGACACTTCATTCCTGATTTTACATGGTTCATTTCCCGAACCAGAACATCGTAGAGTACATTCTCCCTCATTTATCCAACTCCGTATATTTATACTTGATTAGATATAGACTACAGTCTACCGAAGACATCCTCTGCCAGACCTTGTCAGTTTATATAAAATAAGCGGGCCGGACTTATAAAATCCGACCCGCCACACTATTTAGCTAACTATTAATAAAGAGCAATTAAAACAGTTTTTTAATAGCTCCACCAAGTTCCTGGACAGGATTCTTCTCAGTTTCCTCACCGGAACCGGACTTTTTCTTTCCGGTAAAAGTATTGCCTATTCCTTCGAGAACATCACCGACACCCTCGATCACACTACCTACAACCTTAAAACCGGACTTGGCTAAAATGGCAGCAAAGCGAGGCAGATCAACCATAACAGTAGGATCAACAACATCACCGGTGATGGTCATGGGAACGGTCAATCCTACGAGATCCTGCATACCTTTGCCGCCCTGCCCTTCAAGGGTGCCGACAACTTTTGCATCCAATCCGTAGTCAATCTTCATTGTGTTCAAATCAAGCTTGCCGGCACCGGCAGCACGCAGCAACGGAGATTTAAGCAACAGGTCACGGTTATCCGCAACACCATTTTTAATTTTGGCGGTGGCAGAGACCTCACCGAACTCCGTCCGCTTGCTATCGCGCTTACCGAAAGCTCCTCCAGTCAAGACAGAGAAAGCATCGCCTGCGAGATAAAGAAGGTCAAAGCCGGACACGTAACCGTCCAGAACTTTAAATCCAAGATCACCATTCAGGTTGGAATAAACGGTCTTCATATCATTACCGCTTGTCTTCAACCCGGTATTAAAACTCATATGCCCGGAGAACTTATCTTCACCGGTCATCTGCTGCGACAGATCCGCACCATCCAATCCGGTCAGCCCCGCAGTTACAGACATAAGCGGTGTCTTACCGCGAACATCCACTACTGCGGAAGAAGTAAAAGCACCCTTGGCCACATTGAATGAGGCAGGCTTTACAGTCAGCACCCCGTCCTTAGCACGGGCACGAACTACGATCTCAGTTACTTTGGCTTTCTTGGCTATAAGCTCTTTTATGTTCAGATCTGCTTTAAGAGTAAGCTTACGAAGCAAGTCCACAGGAATAAGCTCTTCTTTGGACTCGGCAGATTTATTCTCCGCAGGTTTTTCTTCTTTCTTTTCAACCTTTTTCTCTGTTGCGGGGGGCAGGTAATTATCCACATTGATCTTATCAATGCCGAGCTGGGCCACAATGTCTGGCCGTTCCGGGTTGGCAAAGGAGAACAAGCCCTTAATGGTAGTAGCATCAAGATTAACCTGCAAATCCTTGATTTCGACTGACTTATTCGTACCTGCGTAGTTAAAATCCATACCCACAGAAGTCAGAGCTTTGCTATCCGCAGTTTCCACTCCCATTCCCATTTTATCCAGCGTATCCTTCAAGTTGAAGCCGGGAATACTCATATCGCCTGAAAAATTCATAGACTTGGAATTCAAGCCCTTTGCAGCAAGTGAACCTTGAGCCTTCATGCCGTAAGCATCAAGAACCAATCCGACAACATCGGCACTGCCTTTAATCATATCAAGAACCGCATCACCGGAAACCTTGACCTGACCCTGACCTCCGGGAACAGCCTTACCACTGCCATCAACCACAACACTCAACCCTTTCACGCTGAGCTGCTTAAAATCTGCGGAAATGGAGGCTTTACCTGTGGTATTGATATCCGCTTTGACTTCAGGCTTAGTGGAAGAAAGAAGTACGTGGACATTGAAACTAAAAGGACTGCCCGGAGCAAAGCCTTCAACTATTATATCGCAATCATCGACTGCCTGCCGGACATCTTCCTTACGGTCGTCCCAGACCACACGGGCGTTCTGGATATTCACCCCACCCGCAGAAAGATTCAGTTCTGTTTTACCGGGAGAAGATTTTTTCGGCTCTTCAGGCTTACTCTTTTTGTCTCCGGTCAGATCATCCCAGTTAGTCACTCCAGCCTTGTTGCGCATCAAAAAGAGCTGTAAATCAACAACATCAACATTTTTAAGCTCTACCTTGCCGGAAATAAGCGGCAAAAGCTTTAGACTGACATCAGCAGATTTAAGGCTGAACATATTCTTTTCAGAAAAACCGGCAGCATTGGAAAGAGATATTCCTCCGGTCTTTACCCCTATCCAAGGAAAAACCGAAAGTTCCAAGTCACCATCAAAAACAAGCTCGCGTCCGGTCTTATCGCGCACAGCATCCGCGATGTCCCCTTTATAATCATTAGGATTAATCAAGATTACGGCTAGGACCATAGCCACGGCTACAACCAGCACCAGACCTGCAACTGCTGCTACAACAATTTTTACTGCTTTACTCATTATCAAACTCTCCGTTTAGCGTTGGCTATGGACAGCGTTTATAAAAAACAACTCATTATCATCAAATACAAAACAAATTATATCTTCTCATGAGAGAAAATCAAACTATTAAATATAAAAAGCCGCTTATCCAGAGCAGTCCCGCTCCCGAATAAATTACAAGAAGGATTTGCCAAGCGCGTTAGAATGAGGCAAACAATACCCATGAAAAATAAGAGGTCTTTACTTCTGGCGAGCATAGCCGCCTATATATTATATTTAGTGACAATGGTTAAACTTCCGGGGCTTCTGGACCACCTCATCAATTCGGATTGGCCCAGAATGTTCGGACATAAATTCGCTCGAAAAATGAGCGACACTACCTTGCTCTACTTCTGCCTTGGGCATATGGCCGTATTCGGAGCAATCGTACCGCTTATCATTGCAAAAAAATTCGATCTCAAACCGCACAGAAAGGTTTCCGGGACCATTCTCTGGCCGAGTATAGCCGTACTGATCGGTGCTTTTATGTTTTACGCGCACAATCAAGGCTTTCTGCCTAATATGCTAAATCCAAATCCTGACCCGGCCTATATGACCGAAGCATTTTTTTACATCTTCCCCCTATCGCTGGGGCTCTGTGTATACTCCTGCTTCCTGCTGCCCCGAGCAATAATGCACCTAACGGATCAGAACAAGTATTCGCCGATCCTTGAGGCTCTCATCGCCGGGGGAACGATGCTGATTTCATGGAAGGTCTACACACTGAACCCACACATTGTGCCGGAAAAAGTATTCTGGACCGGAATCGCCATTGCTGCGGCAGGAGCACTATCACGTTCTTTCTACCTTGCATTTATAGCCTGTTTTGCCACTCTCTATGGTGCATCGATGGTTATCCCTGTTTTCTATAAAATACCGTGGCAACCTATGTTGCCCGGTTTTCTGGCTGCTTTCGTGGCCTTCTGTCTCTACCTGCATTCGCGGGACACCCGCAAATTTCCACTGCAATAAAAAATAAAAGGGGAAGAATCGACAAGCTCGATCCTTCCCCTCATTTTTTTATAAACAGCTAAAATCAATTCAACATTTTTTTTAATTCCAGCAATTCATCCCTAATTTCGCGCAGCACTTCTTTATTCTGCTCTTCTCTGGACTCTTCGTGGCTGAAAAGAGGCATCTGAGCGACAGCATCTGAAGCCAAGGAACCTGCATCCTGAAAAACATCTACAGTGATGTCCTCCGGGGAATCAAGTCTCTTGCGTGCTCCCTCAATGGTCAAACCCTCGTCATGCAGCAAAGTCTTGATCCGGCTGATCAATGCAATATGCCCGTCATTATACAAGCGCTGACCGGATTCCGTACGAATCGGCTCCAGCTGCTCAAACTCGCCCTCCCAAAACCGCAACACGTACGATTTAAGGCCCACAAGCTTGGCTGCCTGCCCGATCTTATATATTTTTTCTTTACTCTGCCCGCTCATAGAAAAAACTAGTACCAGAGAGCCATCCCTTAGAAAAGCCTAAACAGGCAAATATCTTCCTGATAATCATAATTCTTAATTGAAATTTCCACTAAAACAAGATGACAGACACCGCACCTAACCCCCTCAAACACCTGTTTATTTAGAAAAAGGGATAGAATCATTAAAAAAACTAAAAAACCTGCTTGACAGCAGAGGCCCTCTTACGTAGAACCTTCTTCGTCGACAGCGAGTCGGCACCCAAAAATAGGCGCGTAGCTCAGGGGGAGAGCGCTTGCTTGACACGCAAGAGGTCAGCAGTTCAAAGCTGCTCGTGCCTACCAGAAGATTCAAGGGTTTAGGATTAATTCCTAGACCCTTTTTTTGTGGACGGTCAACCGAACGGTCAACCATTGTGGGTCTACACCAATTAAAGGGGCGCAAGCCCGAATGATCAAATTTCTAGCCGTTGATGGGTCGACACCAAAATTACGGACGCTCGACTATTTTCAACGCATTATAAACAAAAAAAGCTGGAGGCTGTCACTGCACCGACACAAACCCTAAAATGAATTAATTTCTCTCCCATATCCGCTAGGAGGTGGACCAAACAATGTGCAATAACAGCATACGGTAGTCGTCCTAATTATGTGGATCATTTCTTTTTGCGCATCATCCATTCTTTAGAACTAATCAAACTAAATCTTTAGTTGCCTGCTTTCGATCACAAGCGAATTCATTTCTTTCATTAATATAAAAATCGCAACCAACTTCAAGACTCTTTTTCAATTTGGCTTTTGCCCTATGAAGTCTGATTTTAGCTGTTTCAACTGATATCTTGAGAATTTCAGCTATCTCCTTATGTGTAAATCCTTCGATTTTATTAAGGATAACGACCGTTCTATAGTCAGGCGGCAGCCTGTCAATAAACTCCCTGATGCAATCATTCATTTCATCACGAATTAAAACTCTGTCAGGCGAGCCTATATTGTCGTTGGCCTTGGAAACAATTTCTTCGATTTCAGGCAAATGAATCTGGAGAGGCGCAAGCGGACCAGCATAAGAATGTTTGAATGATGATGATTTCAATTTGTCCAGAGCAGTTTTTGTAGCAATCATATAAATCCAGGTGGATAACTTCGAGTTTCCTTTGAACGTATCCAGACCCTTATTAATCTTCTCAAATACTATCTGGGTAATTTCTTCTGCTTCGTGCTCGCCGACAAATCCCTTTAGGTAATGATGAATCTTTGAATAATATTCATCATAAATTTCATTGAAAACGAGTTGTTTGACCATAATTCACATCTTGTTAATGAGTACTTAAATTTGCCGCTATCAATAGCAACAGTATTTAGCCGATCATTCAATGCAGTTTTGAATACATCTAACCAAGACTCCAGTCCATAACATTTCATATAGATTTTAAAGTACTACTGACTAATAAGCACTATCCGTCCGTAAAACACATTCAGTAACTCCTGCAATCGAGATCCGACAAAGCCAGACGAAATGGTAATTTTGTTTAGCGTAAGGTAATAATTTTCAATTTATCCTGCATCAGGGTGTATCCTTTTTAATTTTGAATCGTCTAAAAATAGAGAAAGCCAAGCAGCACCTACATCAAGGTACATCCCTTTCAGTTCTTAATCGTCTATTTTTTTGAATCATTAAAAGGAGGGCAAATGATCGGACATGAATTTAGTGGGAACTACTGGTGGCTATTCCCGTTGGTAATGTTATTATTTTGTCTTTTGTTTATGCGAGGCTGCTCTCTCAGCCGAGAAAAACCTAGCGGAAAGATGTGTAGATCTTGGGGACATAAAAGGACTGAGGAATCTACGTTGAAAATTCTTAACAAACGATATGCCAACGGAGATATTAGCCAAAAGGAATATGGGGGAAAAAAAGAGAATTACTAAAATTAATTATATGGGTAGCCCCCCGGAGAGAATGGGGAGAACTGTAATCACAATTTCAAAAAATATTATAAGGAAATAATAAACAATGACTGATACATTTACACTGGAAGTTACAAAAACTGACAAAGTTTGTGCCGCAGGAGAGAAATTCGGACGCAAGAGTCAGGAAGAAAATTTAACCCCTGTTTTTTCATGTGAAGGAGGCTGTATCAAGGGAGAAATTGCCCGACAGACTGCGAACCTTATTGCCAAGGCAGACGGATATGCCCGAGCTTGTCATGGAGAGTTGTTTTCCGTCCCTCACTCTGATCTGGCCAAATGGATCAGGCAAGCAGAAAAGGTAGTAGTTATTGATGGCTGCTCCTTGTTTTGCCATAGTAGAATGGCAGATAAAATCATAGACAAGGACAAACTGGTCGTAATTGATTCCCTTTCCATTCACCAAAAATACGCAAACCTGATGGATGTTGACGATGTGCCTGAGGAGGAAAGAAGGCAGACAGCTGAGGAGGTTGCAAATATTATCCTTTCCAACTTGAAAGAGGGCATTTCCTTCGAAAAAAGCGACCAAGCTTGTTCCGAATGCTGCAATCCTCAAGTCAGTAACGACTGTTGTTCCTAAGCAAAAACAGGGTCAACCGACGGTCAACCGATGCCTATAACATCCCTATAACATCACTGAAAAATGTTGGACCTCAAGAAAAATTGACCAATAAATTCAAACTATTAAGACCGTTATGTCGTGCTTGACACGCAAGAGGTCAGCAGTTCAAAGCTGCTCGTGCCTACCAGAAGATTCAAGGACTTAAGAAGAAATTCTTAAGTCCTTTTTTCGTTTTAAAAAATGGCAAGAATTACACTAAGGCACTCCAATCCTGCCGCCCTGCTCACAAACGAAGTCCACCAACACAAAATAAGACACAACTAATTGAATGGACTTACTTTATTTTTATCCAATTTTATTTACCGAAACCCGTGTTAGGTATATTCGTTAATTGCCCCGATAGGTCTTTCCTGACTTTGGGCGGGCAATTTTAACAACGGAGAAATACGTGAGCCTGATACACGGAGTGGATAACACTTCATGCCGATCCCATATCATTCGGGAGGCGGTTCCTAACGACTTAGACTTTGTAATGCAGCTTGAACGTGAGTGCTTTGCGGAGAAACGCCAGAGTTCAAAGCGAAGCCTGCAAAACAGCATATCCAGCACCAGCCAGCTTGTGTTGATCATTGAAAGCTCCACCGGACGTAAAAAAAACGTTAAAATGGGTGCAGCCGTAATTATCCATTACAAACGCTCAATTCGAATATATTCACTGGCCATCGACAGAAATTATAGAAAAACGGGAGTTGGCGAAGCCCTCGTTAGGCACATCATCAACTTTGCATCCAGTCATGGATATGAACGGATTTCACTTGAAGCTGACATTAACAATCCGAGACTGGTCGACTGGTACAATAAATTTGGGTTTGAGGCGGCAAGAGCCCTGCCAGACTACTATGGACCGGGAGAATCCGGACTCAGGATGTCTCTGGTGCTCTCTACCCAAAAAACAGTTCAGGACAGATTACTTATAGTTACAGATGATGTCAGATCATTGAAGAAATGGTCTTCGGAACTGACTTTATGCTCTGCCCAAGACTACCTTTCGGACCATAACTATGCAAAATCCAATAGATTTCATATATTAAACATCTGTAATTCTTACAAAATCCACTCATTGGGGTATTATGTCTCTTTGCTGGCTAACGCACGCAATCACATGGTTATTCCGTCCGTTGTAAACATGAAAGATGTCACAACTCCTATGGTTGCGCAAAGCCTCCTTGATGAAATCGAGAATTATCTTGCGGCAAAGTTGTCACTTATAACAAAGCAGAACTTCTCCCTGACAATTATCATGGGTAAATCGAGCGACCAGCGATTTAGTGAACTGGCTCAGAAGTTGTTCCGCCTTTTTTCGATTCCATTCTTCAGTCTATGTCTTCAGCGCAAAGACCGTTGGGTAGTGAAAAAGATTAAAGTGCTGTCTGTAAAAAATGTTATGGCTGAGCATGAACATTTGCTGCAGGAAGCTTTGGGTGAATACAGTGCGAAAAAACGCTATACCCGTCCACGGCTCAAGCATTTCAAATATGATCTGGCAATTCTGGTAAACCCGGAAGAGAAAACTCCCCCTTCCTGTCCTGATGCACTTGATAGATTCAGGAAAGCAGCGGAAAAAACTGGTTTTTACGTGGAATTCATTACCAAAGCTGACAAACGTCGAATATGCGAGTTCGATGCCCTTTTTATTAGAGAAACAACAGCAATTGAAAACCATACATATGCCATATCGCGGCATGCATACACAGAAGGTCTTGTCGTAATTGACGACCCATGGTCCATAATGCTTTGCTCAAACAAAGTATTCCTCCATGAGAAACTTGGCAGCGAAGGGATTTGTCAGCCACGCGGATGGCTACTCACCAAGAAAGACATCTCTGAGAAACGCACTCAATCGTTAGTGTTTCCGCTGGTCTTAAAACTTCCTGAGAGCTCATTCTCTCAGGGAGTATATCGAGTTGATTCACACGCCGAGTTGCAGGAGCGTTTAAATGAGATGCTGAAAAAATCAGATCTGGTTATTGCTCAGGAATTCCTCGTCTCGGAATATGACTGGCGGATTGGCGTTCTCGACAATAAGCCGATCTTCGCATGCAAGTACTTTATGGCTAAGAATCATTGGCAAATATACAACTGGGATTCATCCGATGCGGTCGATTTCAGCGGCCAACATGAAGCTGTCCGCATAGATCAGGTGCCACCTTCAATCCTAAAGGCTGCGGTAAGGTCATCATCGCTTATCGGAAATGGTTTTTACGGTGTGGATCTTAAGGAGATAGGCGGTAAGGCCTATGTAATCGAAGTAAACGACAACCCGAATGTCGATTTCGGTATCGAGGACCAATTGCTCGGCAATGAGTTATACGAGCGAATTATGCAATCTATTTTCGACCGGATCGAATTGGAACGCCAACAAATCCGGTATATTTCTTAAAGATATTAAATAAATCTCTTTCGACAAGAAGAGTTAAGCAACAAAAAGGCCGCTCCCCTTCAGGAACGGCCTAATGCATACACAAATAATATGGGTGCCTAAAGCAAGCACTCTGCAATACTATATGAAGTTTTCTTTTGGACCAAAGGCAAAGCTTCTTCGAATTTTAAATTTACCTTGTTTGCGATTGTCACAATTCGTGTTTTATAAATGATCCATTTATAATTTTCACCGCGAACGACACTACTGTTAATAGTGGTGCTGGTTCCAGACTGAGCTACAGTGTCAGCACTGTTCGCATATTTATCACCAGCAATTGGTCTTTCTCTAAGCTCTACATCAACTACGAAAGAATAATACACATCTTGCACCATTGTATCTGCAAGAAATGCTATAGCAGAACCAGCCAAAGCTGCACCACCGATACCATATCCGCTAGCGCCGAGCACTGCTGCGGTTCCCGCACCAGCCAGGGCTCCAGAAAAACCAGCTCTCAGCGAAGAATAAGCTTCCTCTTTTGTAGTTTTGCCTGCCTGAAGAATTGTAGCATGAAGCATAAGGTTAGCTTCTTTTGGATTATTCGTAATTTTTATTCCTTCCATACCAAGCTGACTGGACAGAGTCTGGAGCATAGACTGACGCAAGCCATTACCGCTCGCATCACGAACCCTGACATAAGCAATTCGCTCAGAAGGAGCTAACGGCTCCAAAACAACTGCTGCGGACATTTTAGTTTCAACTGACAGATCTTTTTTCTGAATAGCAGTACGAGCAGCACCACAACCAACAAGTGATAGAACCATACATAGTAAAAATAATTTTCTAAGTATTTTCATTACGACCCCTTTATTTTTTTTATCAATTCTTTACATAACCTTAAAATTGAGGTCAAGTAATCATTATAAAAATAAGAAGATCACACACCAACTCAAAATATGTGCTACTATGCTAAAAATAAAAAATATATTTGCAATATTAGTATTTCTCTCTACATCTAGTTTTGCTCCGTCCACAGCCCACGCATTGACAGAATACGGAAAACAACTGGCACTAGGAATGTGCCCGAACCGTGCCCCCCTTTGTGTGCAAAATGCAATCACTCGCATTCAAAACGAATGTAACCAAAAACTTGAACTTATAAATCAAGCAAAGATTTCAGATAGGCAAAGACTGGCAAGAACGTGTTCAAATTATCAGAAGGTAATAAAAATTTGTGGAAGAGACGTAGTAAAAACTGCAAGAGGACATCAACTTCAAAATCAACATAATCAATCACTACAGGGGATAAAAAAAGACAGACTGGAATCTATTGTTAACTTGACCAGAATCATTAATGATTTCGCTTACTCTACTGCAGCAGATTTAGATAAAACTCAGATGGTTAGGGGGTCCAAAATTGCAGTAGACACCTTCACTAAAGCCACATTCTCTGACCAGCCAATCAAAGATGCTTTTAGAGACTCATTAGCTAAAAATATCCCCGCACCTAGAATGGGCACGATAGGTAAAGCACAAAACGCTATAGAATTTCATCAAGCTTTAAAAAAATTCAATAAAGCTTGGAATACAGAGTTGCCACCCAAAAGATTTCATACTCAAAAATAACACGGACAAACACTCTTTTACATTGTTTAATCAGAATTCTACCTCTGGATCACCGGGAGTATATTTTGAAAGCTCAACAGAGAAATGACCTACTGAAACTTCACTTTTAACTTTTACCGGAATGCGCAATTCATCCGCCGTGAACCACATTTTGAGTGTCGCGTCGGGGCTTTTCTTGAAAACGCCGCCCAGATCTTTAATCTCAGGCTCGACCACGAATGTATCATACTCTTTACCTGCAACAGTGATGGTCTCTCTTCCCGTAACCATAGCCCGACCAATGACCGATTTTTTACCGTCTGTTATCGGACAGACAAACTCGTAACCTTCTTCCAAAGGCTGGGTACGAAATGAAAAGAGGATGGACAGAGGATCATGCTCGCCGGGATAGATGGGCAACTTCTGGCGAAAAGTCCCGTCTGAACCGTATCTGGTTACTGAAAAGGTATTCCAGTCGAAACGCAAGGTTATATCCCTATGGTAGTCCCCTTCGCGCTGTTTTTTAAAATAATAAAGAGCCGAATCCATGCCCGGAGTAGTAATGGATTCAATTCGATTTCTCACCTTGTAAAACACATCCACGAAATCATTTGTGCGGGCCGTTGCATTGAATATAGGACCGGATGTCCCGTTACCTTTTGATGTGGTCAGCTCCGCATATCCGGCATGAAATACAGTCCAGTAAAGATTGTATTCAATTTTTTCTCCGGGATGGAAGGGAAGTTTGGATTCTGCATGCGCTGCGCAGGCAAAGAAAATAGTAAGTACGGCACTCAAAAAGCCAGCTGCGAGCAGAGACCTAACCATGTGATCGTATAAATATTTCTGCATACTCCTAAATCACATTTGAGCTAGTGGAAGTCAATATACGGATCAGATATGCAAATCTTTTTGATATTGGCTGGGAGAAAATCCGTGAATCGCTTTGAAGCTGCGTGAGAAATGAGCCTGATCAGCGAATCCGGCCTGTAAAGCAGCATCAAGAAGCGGAACACCTTGGTCCACTGCTCTACGGGCTAGATAAACTCGACACTGCATGAGATAGGCATGAGGAGGGAGGCCGGTGATGGCCTTGAACTGCCGCAAAAAATAATATGGTGAAAGCCCTGCAACAGCGGCAATATCATTCACAGAAATATTCTCAGCCGCATTTTTACGGATATAGTTTACAGCTTTTTTCACGGCTTCTGTATTGCGTATAACCGGGCATGGAGACCGGCTTTCATCTCCGTGACGCAAAAAGACTTCCGCAACAACCTGCATCATCAAGCTTTCTGCCGCCAGCATGTTCTTCTGGGCTCCTTCCATGAATTGATGTGCATGGAGCAAAGCAGAAGACACATCCCGGTCAAAAAGTACTGGAGATTTAAAATACGAAACACTGCGCCTATCACCATAGAGACCGAAAAAAATATCGCTGAGCAGCTCATCATTGAAATAAGCAACACGATAGCGGCACCCATCAGGGACTGCGGATTCTCCGTCATGAACCTCGCCGGGGTTGATAGCAATCATTGCCGAAGCCGGAGCAACGCGCTTGGCACCACCGAGTCGAAACTGCTGGACACCATCTTCAATAACACCCAAGGCATAACTCTCATGGCTGTGCTTCTTGAATGAAAAAGTCTGGATCTCCGCCTTGTAAAGAGACACCCTGCTCTCTTTTACAGGCTTCCATAATCTGGCCCAATCTTTTTTATTTTTTCCCATTATCTTAAACACTCACATGTAGACAAGCAGTCAGTTTAAGGATCATTGGAGACAATTACTTGCCGCATAATCAGAAGCAAATCAACATATACGGACTTTACGGCAAGTTATTATCTTTAGACCAACTTATTGTTTGGATTGCAGAATCATCGACCAGTGGTGTATATAAGCATTTAATTTACTGTGATAATATGCGCAAAAACTAAGGAGAACTCTAGATAATGCCTAAGCAAAAGCATACCGCACCCAAAATAGTCTTAATTACTATTTTAATTATATTAGGATTTTGCGTGTCTTTTTCAGCACTTGCAAATCAGGACTATGATTTTTTACGGAGCAGAGTGCAGAACTATCAGGCTTTTGAGGCTGAAGAGCTTGCGACTTATGCGAGCGTTGAGGATATGATTGTTCAGTCGCAAAAAGAATTTGCAAAACTACTTCAACGTTCGCAAATTCTTTTTATCTCAGAAAGAGCATCTGCAACCTCTCCAATAGAAAGGAAGTTTGTAAAAAATACTCTGAATGATTTGCGAGATGATATTCAAGAAATCGTCGACAAATTAAGAAATGCCAAATCAGAGTGTCTGTCCAGAATTGAAGTTCTGAAATCATTTGAACAGCTGGCTTCCAGCATGCCGGAAGGCACTCCTAAAGATTTAATCGCTATTTATCGAGAAAGATTCAAATCAGTATCCGAATTACGCATAAAATCCAAAAAACAACTTTCACGCATCAACCTATTGGATGCGCAAGGTGTGAGGATGCTTGACCGGATAGAGAAGCTGGAAAAAGGAGAAAAACAAAACCTGCTTCAGCTCTGGAAAGCTTACCTATTGACAGGAAAAACTCCCATATTCAGCTCTGATTTTTGGGAAACATCTTTTTCACTGCATAATTGGGCCCAGCTGAGAAAAGCTGAATACACAGCAGCTCTGCAAAATTACAAAAGTGAATGGCTCAAACATTTCTCTGTTCTAATCGTTGTCCTTTTCATCTGCTTTTCAATTAAAGGTTTAGTTCAGAAAACAATTACGTGGCGCTATTCAATACTTCACGAACACAGGAAAATAAGAATTTACACTTTTACTGCTCTGTTCAGTATTTCTTTATGTATTGCTAACATGCTTGTGTCCACAGGAACATTGGAGCTGTTCTCATATTTTGTTTTCTGCGTATTCTTTTATTCCATTTTACGCCTTTCCAAATTCCTGTCTCGTGATAAATTTTTAGTCACCAGCGGCAGTTTCAGGATGTCAGTGCTGTTATTTATAAGTGTGGCTATGATCTCACTACACGTCCCCAGCAAATATATTACTATATTTTTTCTGTTATTCACCTTCGGTTCATGGACGATCAGCTCAACAAACGCATGGCGTAAAAACAGATTTAAGGGACTGGTTCGATCAACTCAAAAAATCAGCTTCATTACTCCACTTGTGATCCTTTCCTTCCTGGGTTTCGGAAGAATGGCCTGTCTGGTTGCTATTCTATTGTGCCTTGGAATTTTTATACGTTCCTTTGGAAGATTATGGGGACAGATTCTGTTTGTAAGCACAGAAAAAGGAGAAAAACTGCTCAAAGGATTAATCAGCGGTCTTGCTGTTCCTCTAGGCTGGGGGATTGCCTTTTTGATTGTTTACTACTGGCTGACAATCTTCCTTGGGCCGACTGCCATTGACGATGTAATGGCCAGACAGATCAATATTTATGGATTTTCCCTGACAATAGGTAGTATTGTTTCTTTGGCTGTTTTGTTTTTCATAACCAAAAGCTGTGTAGCGGCGTTTAATGTTTCCATAGAACATGTAGGCAATAGATGGCCCAGAGGAAAGCGCGGCGCAGTACCTTCGATGCAAACTCTCTTCACTTACACTGTATGGTCACTGTTTGTGATAATTTCCATGAGAGTTCTCGGGGTAAACCTTACAAGCATCGCCGTTATCGCCGGTGGTCTTAGTGTCGGTATCGGTTTCGGCCTCCAGAATATAGTTAACAACTTCATCAGCGGACTGATTCTGCTGTTTGGGCGGTCTATCCAGCAGGGAGATGTTATCGAGCTTAACGGCCTCTGGTGCACTGTGCAGAAAATCAACATCCGCACAACTTTGGTTGAAACATTTGAAAATGCGGTAATCATGATTCCCAACTCCGACCTTGTAACAACCCAGATGACCAACTGGACCAAAAACAGTTCGACTTTGCGGCGGGATATCCTTGTGGGAGTTGCCTATGGCTCTGATACAGCTAAGGTTAAAAGCACTCTTCTAGCAATTGCCGAAAAAAACGAACATGTCCTTGCAACGCCTGAACCTTATGTCCATTTCAGTAATTTCGGCTCAAGCAGTCTGGATTTCATATTAAGAGTCTGGATCGATGACATTGATTACTCCATTAGAGCAATGTCTGATCTGCGGTTTGAAATAGACAACAATTTCCGGAAAGAAGGCATAGAGATAGCTTTTCCGCAATTGGATATTCATGTTAAAAACATGCCTGAGGCTAAACCTTCCAAAGGCAGCGCATAACCGAAAGTCAAAGAATAGGGGAAGATCATGCCGCTTCGAGTCATTGAGATAATAGCCCCGAGCGAAGATAAGGATGAAATATGTAAAACTCTTGACGAGCATCGTCCTGATGAAGGCTATGTTTTTTGGATTTCTTCAAATGAGGAAGAGCACTCCCTTACATTCAAGGTTGTTATGGATGTGAAGGAATCCGAGAATGTACTTGATCGTCTAGAGTCCTTTTTTACATGGAAAGACAAATACCGCATAGTTGTCTTTCCTGTTGAAGCTACTATTCCAAGACTGAAAGAAATTGAAGAGGAACCGCCTGCCGAGGACAATCAGAAAAACAATCAGAAAAAGATACAAAACAGATTAAGCCGGGAAGAGCTCTATACCGATGTGCTTGATACGTGTGTGTTGTCCCGAAGCTACATTCTGCTCATAATTTTTTCATCAATAGTCGCAGTCATAGGACTTTTGAAAAACAACGTTGCAATCATAATCGGGGCAATGGTTTTAGCCCCCCTGCTGGCACCGAACGTAGGACTGTCGTTAGCCACAACACTCGGGGATAATGATCTTGCAAAAACATCCTCCAAAACCCTTGTTGTAGGCATTTTACTGGCCTTTGCCATTACGTTCGCAACCGGGGTGTTTACCGGAGTGGACATCAATGAAAACTCTTCCGAACTAATTTCAAGAGCTTCGACTGATTTTTCAGATATTATTCTGGCGATGGTGTCCGGGGCAGCCGGGATCATATCTTTCACATTAGGAGTTCCAACCTCTTTAGTCGGGGTAATGGTCGCCCTGTCTCTACTGCCGCCTCTCAGTGCCTGTGGCTTATTTTTAGGAGCAGGCCACACTTCACACGCCATGGGTGCCGCCACTTTGTTTTTTGCAAACATAATCTGCCTCAATCTCTCAGGAGTGATTTCCTTTCTGCTAATGGGAGTACAACCGCTGACTTGGTGGAAACGGGAGGAGGCAAAAGCATCATCTATAAAAATTATTGCGATTTGGGGTGCTCTGTTGGCAATCTTAAGTGCTCTTTTATACTTTGGATTAGTTAAATAAGCATGTCCCAAAGATTATTTAGGAGAATTTATGGCAAGATTTCTAAGAAATAAGGATCAAAAGGCCGGACTGCCTCCTGGATCATTGATTTTCACAGGACAACACAAAATCTCCACGCCTGAACTCAGGCTTATTGAGTATGACAGTTCCAACCTGACCGACACTGCCATGGAGTCGCTGGCCGATATTTCAGAAGAATCTGAAAGCAAAAAAAAGACATGGCTGAACATAGACGGGATTCACGACTCTGAACTGATAAAAGAACTCGGTGAGTGCTTTAATATTTCAGCGCTGGCATTGGAAGATATACTTGATACAGGGCAACGCCCTTTCATCGAGGAGTATCAGGATTATCTGTTCTCCACTATGAAAATACTAGTATTAGGCGATGCCGATCAGGAAATCTTTGCCGAACAAGTCAGCTTTATTCTACAGGAAAATCACCTGATATCATTCAACGAACAGCCGAATACCATTTTTGATCCGATCCACAAGCGGCTTAAAAAGAACAAAAGCAAAATACGAAACAACGGCACAGACTACCTCTTTTATACGCTTTTGGACTGTGTCCTTGAAAACTACCTTAAAGTGATAGAAATCACAGGTGAAAGGATTGAGGACCTTGAAGAGGAGGTAACCGTTGAACCTTGTCCGGAACATCTGGAAAGCATAAATTTCTATCGCCGAGAAATTGCATACATTCGTAAATCAATTCGCCCGGTGAAAGAGATTGTCTTAAAAATTAATAAACTTGATTCTGAGCTTGTTTCTGATGACACAACAACCTACATGAAAGACCTGCTGAACATGATGGATCAGGCTTTGGATTCGCTGGAAATCTATAAAGATATTCTCGGTGATCTATTCACCACCTACAGTATGTACATGGGAACCCGCTTGAATGAGACCATGAAATTCCTGACTATCTTCTCTACAATATTCATCCCGCTGACCTTTATTGCCGGGCTGTATGGAATGAATTTCACGACTATCCCCGGCCTAAATTCCCCCCACGGCTTTTACCTGTCAGTCATAATTATGGGCGCAATTTCTGCCGGAATGCTGGTATTATTTAAACTTAAAAAATGGCTTTAAAAAAGTAATCCTATCCTTCTACACCTCACGTAACTGCCGTTGAATCTACCTTCAACGGCAGTTAAGGCATCTGCATATTAAATCTTCCATATTCATGATCACCCACAACGCTCATGGGTATATTGAGTACCCCATACATACCCAATAGGTAGCCTTGCGACTAAAGCTTATACCTGTTCAAACTTCTCCCGGACTTAATTAATAAACTTTATTTACGTCCATTTAAACACGAACAAAGTGTAAAAAAATCTAAAAACAACAGTATTAGACATTATGTTTTTTAGAAGCAGATAATTTTACTTCAGTACTCTTCGTTCACAGCTTAGTTTACAGCTAAAAACAGCGTTGAAAAAAACTATAGTAAAATTATAATGCACCATTTTTTATCCTATCGAGTGATAACAACTTCGCATTTTTGTCTATTTTTATCGATTAATTATTTACCAATTCAAAATGCATAATTCTTGAAACATAGTTACCCCACATACTTTTGTGGGGTTTTTCCGTTTCAGGCTGCTGCAAAGCGAAGCCACCACTCCATTACACCGTTGTTCGCTAAACAAACATGGATAATTTCAATGGAAAACTGGAAAGATCAGATGAAAAACATGGTCGATAACCTTGAACGTTTAAAACAGTACATTAACGTCACTCCCGATGAAGAGGAGGCCATAAACACTTTGAACACCAAGTGGGGGACAACTCCGCATATGGCTTCGCTGATGGATAAGGACGATCCCAATTGCCCTATCCGCATGCAGGCTATCCCTTCTCTCAAGGAAACCAAAAATGAATTTGGCCTCGACAACTATCTGGTTTGGAAAGAAAATCGTGACACCGAGGAAAAAAGACCGGACTGCATTGCCCGCCAATACGTGGATCGTATTGCCTTTACCGTCACTGATATTTGCGCCAACTACTGCCGCCACTGCTTCCGCAAAGAACTGGTTGTAGATAAGAATCTGGAATTGCGCTTTGATCTGGAAGAAGGAATAGACTGGATAAGGGAACATGAAGAAATACGGGATGTACTGGTTACCGGTGGCGACCCGCTGCTCCTTTCTGATGACCGCATTGATCACCTGTTAAAAAGCCTGCGCTCAATTGACCATGTCGAAATGATCCGTTTCGGAAGTCGTGTTCCCATCGCCATGCCGCAACGCATCACTCCTGAACTGCTCGAAGTTCTGGGAGGCGACCACGAAGTCCCCGTATGGCTGAACACCCAGTGCAACCACCCAAAAGAACTGACTCCGCGAACTCGTAAGGCAGTTTACGATCTGTTAACCGCCGGAGTAAACGTCGGCAACCAGATGGTACTGCTCAAAGGAATTAATGACGACGTCGAGACCTTCCGTCACCTTCACCAGAAGCTTTTACAATACCGCATCCGTCCCTATTACGTATTTTACTGTGAGCCTGCGCCCGGCATCGACCATTTTCGCACTCGAGCCGAGCTTATCCGCGACGGCCTCAGAGGGCACACCACCGGTCTTGCACAGCCCATGTATGTATGCGCGACCAATATCGGTAAAATTCCGCTTATGCCGGACTACTACTGTGTAGATAAAAACGATAAAGAATACACTTTCCGCAACCACCGCTGGCAGACAACCACTATGCCAGTGATCAAAGATTAGAAAAATTATTCAACTGAAACAAATATTCAGAATTACAAGGGCTCACGACACAGATCGTGAGCCCTTTTTTGTGTACTGAGCACAACCTTGCGAAGAATACCAAGAACTGCTATCAAACCCTACACTTTTCCGGATTTCATTCAAAATCCCACATATTTTTTCGATAAATGAAATTTTGTTTATCTGAAAATTCTTTTTGAGCACACTCTTAACTAACATCAGGAGGGAAGATGTTTTCTTGGTACTTCAAAAGTAACCTGTTGATTCGAATCATTATCGGTCTGGTATTAGGAGCCATTGCAGGACTTATTTTAGGTCCTGAAGCAAAAATCCTGTCTCCGCTGGGAGATATATTGGTCCGATCACTGAAAATGATCGTAATGCCTGTAATCGTCTCCACCATCATCGTGGGCGCAGGCAGTGTAAAACCCAGCCAGCTCGGTAAAGTAGGCGCTAAATGTATGGGTCTTTACATGCTGACTACCGGATTTGCGGTTGCCATCGGTCTCTTTTTCGGAAACATTCTCCAGCCCGGTAACGGTCTTGAACTGGCCGCAGAAGGCGCAGCCCTCAAAGTCGCAGCTCCCAAGGCAACATCCTTTCTCGATATCCTGATCAACATCATCCCCAAAAACCCGTTTGCAGCTATTACCACCGGTGACGTTCTCTCCACCATTTTCTTCTGTATCATCACAGGTATTGCCATCTCCATGCTGCGCCACAGTGAAGACGCACGCATCAAGAATGCAGGGGACTCCCTCTTCTACCTTTTCGAAGGTCTTGCTGAAGTAATGTACATCATCATCGACTGGGTACTACAGTATGTTCCCATCGGTGTTTTCGCGCTTATCGCCGTTGTTTTCGGTGCTCAGGGATCCAAAGCAGCCGGACCGCTGGGAGTAGTCGTAATTGCGACTTACCTCGCTTTTGCCTGCCACATCTTCCTTATTTACGGCGGTGGCCTGCTGCTTTTCAAGATAAACCCGATCAACTTCTTCAAGAAAGTTAAAACCGCTTCCATTGCCGCATTCGTAACCCGCTCCAGCAGCGGCGTACTGCCCATCAGCATGGAAGTTGCCGACAAGGAACTGGGCGTAGACAAAAGCATCTATTCCTTCTCCCTGCCGCTGGGTGCAACCATCAACATGGATGGTACCGCAATCTATCAGGGTGTATGTGCTCTGTTCATCGGTTACGCCATCGGTGAACCCCTTACCGCCAGCCAGCAGATAACCGTCATCGGGACCACTGTTCTGGCTTCTCTCGGTACTGCCGGTATTCCCGGCGCAGGCGCAATCATGCTCATGATCGTGCTCAACTCCGTGGGTCTTGAAATCACCGCAGGCTCACCCACAGCACTGGCCTATGCCATGATCTTCGGCATTGACGCCCTGCTCGACATGGGCCGCACCTGTACCAACGTTACCGGCGACCTCGCCGTAACCTGTGCAGTAGCCAACAGTGAAAATGAAATTAATCATGAATGCTGGGAAGCCCGCGAAGTTACACAGGAATAACCACCTGTACCACAACGCAAAAAAGAAGGCCGATTCCATCTGGAATCGGCCTTTTTAATTGAGTTTTAAAACCGTTCTATGCATTCTGCGGATAATCGGTAACCAGCCCGGTCACACCCCACTTTGTGAGCCGCTTCATATCTTCCACTTCGTTAACCGTATACGGATTAATTGCCAATCCTGCTTCACGCGCAGCCTTGACCTTATCCTCAGTAAGATAACGGAAGCCCGGATGCCAAGCGTCTGCATTTGCAATGCGGGCAGCCTCAAGCGGATCTCCGGCATATTTATGCTCAGTCAACACCCCGGTAAGAATATGCGGGGCAACTTCTTTACTTCTGCGCACGTAGTCATGATTAAAGGAAGAAACCACCACCTGATCATCCATGGATTGCGCCCGGATAACTCCAAGCACCTTTTCCACAATATCCCCGGCAAGTGAATTCGGGACCGCTTTGCTAAGGTCCTTAATCTCCACATTGATCCACATATCCAGATCCCTGCTTACTTTCAGAGCCTCAATCAAAGTGGGGATTCGCAAATCAGAAGGAAGATTTTCCGGCAGTTCCCGCCAAGGCTGCTCAATATATTTGGGCGGGCAGAAACGGCGCGGAAAAACATCAGCGCTGAGTTCCTTTATTTCAGTAAGGCTGAACCTCCACGGCAGTGCCGGAGGATTACCTATAAACAAAGGATGCACACTGGCATTGGTGGACCGCAGCAAATTGAGGTCGTGGAGGAGAATGACTTCCCCGTCCTTGGTGACCTGCACATCAAGCTCCCAGCCGTCCGCCCCGGTCTCTTTGGCCTTGCGTACAGCTGCAAGTGTATTTTCAGCCGCAAGGGAACGTCCCCCGCGGTGCGCCCAGATCAATGGACGTTCATTTATTAAAGATAAAGACATTATATAATCCTAATGATTCAAAATCTGCTCCAAGAACATGCGGCTGCGTTCTTCTTTGGGCGCGGTAAAGAACTCCTTCACCGGAGCGTATTCAACGATCTGGCCCTTATCCATGAAAACCATGGTATCGGCCACTTCACGGGCAAAGCCCATTTCGTGGGTGACACAGATCATGGTCATGCCCTGCTCAGCCAGTTCACGCATAACATCGAGAACTTCCTTGATCATTTCCGGATCAAGGGCTGAAGTAGGTTCGTCAAAAAGCATGATCTTAGGCTGCATAGCCAAGGCACGGGCAATCGCCACGCGCTGCTGCTGACCACCGGAAAGCTGTCCGGGGAACTTGTTGGCCTGCTCTGCAATTCCGACTCGCTCAAGGTAAGAATGAGCAAGATCAACAGCCTGCTTGCGGGGCATGTTGCGCACATGAATAGGACCGGAAATAACGTTATCCAGAATGGTCATATGCGGAAACAGGTTGAACTGCTGAAAAACCATGCCTACCTCGCGGCGAACACGTTCAATCTGCTTCACATCATTGGTCAGCGGTGCACCGTCGACAACGATGGAACCTTCCTGATGCTCTTCCAACCTGTTGATGGTCCTAATTAGGGTTGATTTACCTGAACCGGAAGGTCCACAGATGACCACCTTCTCCTGCTGACGAATCTGAAGGTTGATATCTTTCAGTACGTGGAACTGCCCGTACCATTTATTGAGGCCCTGTATATCGATCACAACCGGGCTGTCCCCGAGATGTGTAGCTGTGTTTATATGTGCGGTTGTCATTATATTTCTCCTCTATTTACTTGCGGAAGGCATCTTGCGTTCAAGGTATTGACTGTAACTGGAAAGAGCGTAGCAAAGAATCCAGTACCAGAAGGCAATGAATACGTAAGCTTCCTCCAGCCTGCCGAACCATTTGGGGTTGGAGGTGGTGGCGAATGCGATTTGCAGAAGGTCCACCAGACCTACGATGCCAACGAGGGAAGTATCTTTCAGGATTCCGATGAAGTTGTTGACCATGGGCGGGATAACAATGCGCAGAGCCTGCGGCAGAATTACCACGATGGTCTTTTTCCAATAGCTCATACCCAGCGCGTCAGCAGCCTCATACTGTCCTTTGCTGATGCCCTGCAAACCGCCACGAATATTCTCCGCAAGATAAGCGGAAAAGAACATGGTGATACCGACCAAGGCGCGCAGAACCTTATCCAGTTCCATACCCGCAGGCAGGAACAAGGGCAGAACTACGGAAGCCATGAACAAAATGGTGATCAAAGGCACACCACGGATTAGCTCGATATAGGCCACACAAAAGGGCTTCGCGATAGGCATGTCCGAAGTTCGGCCCAAGGCGAGCAGCACGCTGATAGGGAAAGCTGCCAGCATAGCGACAATGGAAAGCATGATGGTCAGCATCAAGCCGCCCCAATAGTGGGTTCCAACCACGGGAAGACCGACAATTTCGCCGCCGTAAACAAGCGCGAAAACAACAATGGGCGAAACAAACCAGAGAATTTTGAGCAACCTGCTGCGGCGATAGGATGCCACAAGACTGAGGCTGACCAGAATCACCACGATGCACAGAGCGATCAGCGGACGCCAGCGCTCTTCAGCCGGGTAAACCCCGGTCATGAACACAGGCCACATGTCACGGATAAATCCCCATGCCGCCCCGGAGTATTCTTTTGCAACTTCCGGGTCGAGAGTGATGGAGGCATTGGTTACCGCCCACTCCCAGAAAGGAGCCACCGCCGACCAGATGGCCCAGCAGGAAACAATGGTCAGCACAGCGTTGTACCAAGGGCAGAGCAGATTCTTGCACACCCAGCCGATTACCCCCACTTGAGTTGCCGGGGGCTGTCTGTCAGGAATATTTCTGACTGGAGTATTTTGGGCCATACCTACCTCTCCACCAACGCTACTTTGCTGTTGTAAATATTCATTCCAAAAGAAATGAACAGGGAAATGCACAGGTAAACACCCATCCAGATACCCACAATCTCAACCGCCTGACCGGACTGGTTCAGGATAGTTCCGCCGACACTGACAAATTCCGGATAACCGATAGCAACCGCTAGTGAACTGTTCTTGGCGATCGCCAGATATTCACTGGTCATGGGCGGAACGATGATACGCATAGCCTGCGGCAGGATAACGATACGCATGACCTGACGCTCATTCATTGCCAGAGCACGGGCCGCCTCGCGCTGTCCCTTGGATACAGCTTCAATACCGGAACGGATGATCTCGGCGTTGAAGGCGGATACATAGACAGTCAGCCCGACTACCAGTGCGGTGAATTCCGGTGTAAGCCCGGTACCGCCCTTGAAGTTAAAGCCTTTAAGCACGGGGAAATCGAGAGTGAACGGCTGTCCACCAAGCAGCCAGGCCACTGCGGGCAGGCCGATCAGCACAGCAAGTGAAGGAAATAAAGTTTTTACAGACTTGCCTGTTTCATCAAGAATACGCTTGGCCCGTCTGCGGATGATCCAGATAGCGGCAAATCCGACAACAACGGCAGCACAAAAAATCCATGCACCCTGCTGCGGAACCAATGCAGGCATGTAAAGTCCGCGTTTGTTAAGGATCAACCAGCCGCCGAGATCAATGGACTTGCGAACATTGGGCAACTGCTGCAAGACGATGAAATACCAAAAGAAGAGTTGCAGAAGCACAGGCAGGTTGCGGTTAAGCTCCACATACCAGCGGCAGATATTGGAAAGCAGCCAGTTAGGAGAAAGGCGTCCGAGCGCCACCAGCAGCCCGAGAATGGTAGAAGCCACACAGCCGATAACTGTAACTTTCAAAGTATTGCCCAGCCCGGTTAACAGGGCCATGAAATAGCTTGAAGATTCAGTATAGTGTGCAATTTCAACGCTGTCCCGGAAGACATAGAGTGTCAGCAAGGGTAACCCGATGCTGAACATAAGACAGACCGAGAGCCACTTGCTGTTCATAGGTCTATCTGACTTACTCTTCAGGTGACGTGAAATAAGCTGGGAAATTGCAAGCCCGGCCACAAGGCTGAGCAGAAACCAGAGCAATCCGCCCTGCGGTAGGGGGATTCCGGTTACCTCGCCGATACGGAATCCGGCTTCATTGCCCAGAAACCCGAAACCGGAACTGATACCACGAGTTTCAAGGTTGACCAATGTATTCCGGTACATGGAAACTGCCAGCCAGAGAAAACCACCGACCATGCAGAGCTGGAACATCCAGGCCCTTCCCTGCGGACTGCGCCAGAAAGGAACCTTTTCCTGCGGTGCGAAACGTTCGGACATAGAAAAAACCTTTTATTAAAATAAAAAAACGCGCCGGGAAAAATCCCGGCGCGAATACTACATTATAAAGACCTAGCGGAAAGGCGGTGCGTAGATGAGGCCACCCTCATTCCACTGCTTGTTGAGTCCGCGCTCCATGCGCAGGGGAGTTTTAGGACCGAGGTTACGGTCAAAGATTTCACCGTAGTTACCAACAGTCTTGATGATGCGAACGGGAGCGTCCTTATCAAGGCCGAGGTCAGTCCAAAGGGAACCGGTTTTACCCAGCATACGCTGTACTTCGGGGTCCTTGCTGTTAGCGAACATTTTTTCAACGTTAGCCTGAGTAACACCCTTTTCTTCAGCAGCCATGGTCAGCCAGATAGTCCAGCGAACAATGTCGGACCACTGGTTGTCGCCGTGGCGTACAACAGGACCGAGGGGTTCCTTGGAGATAACTTCGGAAAGAATGATGTGCTCAGCAGGCTTTTCCATCAGGGAACGCTGAGCAGCAAGACCGGAAACGTCGGTGGTGTGAACGTCACAACGGCCGGTGTCATAAGCTTTACGTACATCAGGCTGTTTGTCGAAAACAACAGGAGTAAAGCTCATGCCGTTTTTACGGAAAAAGTCGGAAATGTTAAGTTCGGTGGTGGAACCGGTCTGCAGGCAAACAGTTGCGCCGTCCAGATCCTTAGCATCAGTAATGCCGAGTTCTTTACGAACCATCATACCCTGACCATCGTAAAGAGTGGTCACGGTAAAATCGAGGCCGAGCTTGACGTCACGGCTCATGGTGTGGGTGGTGGTACGGGAAAGGATATCAATTTCACCGGACTGCAAAGCAGGCAGACGCTCTTTGGATGTGAGCGGGGTGTATTTGATTTCGGGAACATTCACTGCTGCAGCAACTGCACGGATAAAATCAACATCAAAACCAACACGTTTACCATTGCTGTCCAGCGCAGAAAAACCGGGGTTTTCAATGTGGGTTCCAGCCTTGAGAAAGCCGTCTTTCTTGACGTTATCCAAGGTGCCGGCCTGAGCAATGGATGCCATAGCCACAATCATCAGACAAATGAAAGAAGTACGAAAAAGAGCCATTTAACTACCTCCACCCTCAAAACTTCACAACGCAACATTGTGAGGGAATTCCAGTCCGTATAACATATAATACGGATTTGCGCTGCATAGATATTGCTGCCCGCCGACCGTGGAGTCCACTCCACTTCCGAAGACAGTCATCCTGTTAACTCACTGTATGCAACCGTGATACACTGTTGCCAAGAACAGCTCAACTGGTTTAAACCAGTTTTTCAAAAAAAAGTTACAAATTCGTGATGACTATGAAAAAATTATGTGCCAAGTTCGGATCTTGAACGCTCAAAACATGACTAAATTATGAAAAAAACCAGATATTACGAAATAGTGCAGAACATGATCCTTGAACGTCTGGCTTCAGGAGAACTGAAGGCGGGAGACAAACTTCCCTCCGAAAGAACCCTCTGCGCAGAACTGTCCTTGAACAGAAATACTATCCGTCACGCTTTGCTGAAATTACAGCGGGACGGTAAAATTTTCAGACTGGAACGAAAAGGCTGGTATGTGAATACCGTCCGCATGGTTTACAACCCCGCAGACCACGTCAACTTTGCTCAACTGGCCGCGTCTCAAGGACGCAAAGCGGACTGGACCACCGAAGACAACGGCATCATCACAATAAAAGAAGATATGGAAACATATACGGATGATGGATTTGCAGCCGGGACGAAAGTCTATTCCATGGAAAACACCTTCTTCCTTGATGACCAGAAGGTAGCCCGAACCCTGAACTATCTGAATGCTGAAAAACTGGAAGGAATTGTTCCTAAAACAGCCCAGCGCGCTATGACACAGGTTGTTGCAGAAGATTACGGACTTAGCCTGAAGCAGAGAAACCTGCTCATAAGACCGCTCCTGCTGCCAAGGGATGTAACATCACACCTTGGAATAACTCACGGTTCTCCGGGAATTTATGTACGCCGCATCAAAACTGACGGCAAAGATACCGTGCTCACGGTCGAACACGAGTACTGGCGTTTTGATGCCATTGAACTGCGTGTGGACCAAAATTAATTTTCAGCCCATAAAAAAGGCCCGCAATTTCATCCGAGAAATTGCGGGCCTTTTTGTTTTAACACAAATAGTTATTGTCCGGCGGCATGCTCTTCCATCACGGCAAGCAACTGGCCGGTCTTTTCTGCTTCTTCTGTCATACCCATTTCTGTAAATCCCCGAAAAGATTCGCGCACAACAGCTAATCCATCCTGGATGTTGCCGGAGACAAAAAGAAGCTGTCCAAGCAATTCCCCGGCAAAACAATGGCCCTTAGATTCACCCAGCTTCTGAAACCTTGAATAAGCCTCCATGAGCATAAGCAGAGCCTGCTCCTGATTGCCTTCACTGATCTCGAGCTTTGCCATCTCATAAAGGGTTTCTGCCTTACCTTTGGAATCTCCGTTCTTCTCGCATTCCTTAAGTTTATTTTCGTATTCCGCCTTCAAATCAGCTGACTGGTCCATATCTTCTCCAAAATTGTTTCAAGCTTTGTGCGCTAGGAATATTAACGGTTTTTCCAAACGTCAAGGTACGCCCTCATGTTGCCCAAAAAGTCCATATACTGTAGCTGAAATAAGAGTATTGATAGACCATTTCTAATTAAGAATAAGTTCAATGCATGGAGGCAAGCATGCGACTAATTCCGCTGAAAAACAATCCGGGCTGGTGGGCCGCCCGTTATATAGCTGGAAAAATCAAAACATTTTCACCAAGCGCTGAAAATCCTTTTGTCTTGGGACTTCCCACCGGCGGGACCCCCATCAGTATGTACCGGGAACTGATAAACCTGCATCGGGCCGGAGAAGTCAGCTTTAAACATGTTGTAACCTTTAATATGGACGAATACGTCGGACTGCCCGAGGACCATCCTCAAAGCTATCACTATTACATGCATGAAAACTTTTTCAACCATGTTGATATACCAAAGGAAAATATAAACCTACTGGACGGCAACGCCCCCGACCCGGAGAAAGAGTGTGAAGCCTATGAGCAAAAAATAATCAACCACGGCGGAATCCAAATTTTCGTAGGCGGAGTCGGAACTGATGGACACATTGCCTTCAACGAACCGGCCTCCTCGCTTTCCTCCCGCACCCGCATCAAGACCCTGACCCTTGAAACACGCATGGGCAACTCCCGCTTTTTCAATAATAATATGGAAGAGGTTCCCAAATACGCTCTCACCGTGGGAGTAGGGACTCTGCTCGATTCAAAGGAAGTAATCATCCTTGCTTCCGGTTTAAATAAAGCCCTTGCCGTTTCTTATGCAGTGGAGCATGGGGTGAACCACCTCTGGACCGTCTCCGCTCTGCAACTGCATCGCAAAGGAATCCTCGTCTGCGATGAAGACGCTACTATGGAATTAAAAGTCAAGACACTTAAGTATTTTAAACAAATAGAAGTAGATAACCTGCAAGACCCCAAATAAATGCAACCCTTAAAATCGGTTAAAATTATTCGCTTTCCGGGCTGATTATTTATTCCTATCCGGTTAAGCTTCTGTTCATTTAACCTTGAGGGAGGACCAAATGAATAAGAAAACCACTGTACGGAAAGCTTTCACCGGGGATCATGTTCAGCAATATGACCAAAAAACATTAGAAGCCAACTGGCTAGACCCGGATATCGTCTTCGGTCTTACCTACCGCTATATAAACCCGGGTGAAAGTATTCTGGATGTTGGTATCGGGACCGGACTGTCTTCAATCCTCTTCCACCGGGCTGGGCTTGAAGTTCACGGACTTGATTTTTCAAGTGAGATGCTTGAAGTCTGCGCTCAAAAATCTTTTACCGCCAGCCTGACAAAGCACGATGTCAGCGCGGCTCCCTATCCGTTGAAAGATAACTCTGTAAACCATGCCGTATCTACAGGATTAACCCATCTTTTCAGCAACCTTGAAACCTTTTTTTATGAAGTACACCGGATAATCAAACAAGACGGTGTTTTCAGCTTTGTGGTAGCTGATTCAGAAAAAGTGGAAAGCTGTGTCTTGAGCTGCCAAAACAACAATAATTCAAAAGTTAAATTCCATTACCATTCACAAAAAGACCTGAACAGATTATTTCAAGAGTGCGGGTTTGAGCAGCTGAATTCTTTAAAGTTCAGCTCATCCTCCATCGGCAGACAGGAACGAACCTACCGTGCCTACGTAGTGCAAAAACTATAATCCATCATACCTGAGCCCTAGAAGGGCTCTTCTTATTAGCAGAGCCCAAACCAGTTACATCAATATTAATACATCAGCCCAAATTTGAATTTTGCTTCCTGCGAACAAAACCACCCGCCTCAGTTGTATAATCTCCGCCCCGCTATTTACATTTAAAAAAACAAGACTATACTCAAGAAAGTGCTGCCTATCCCGTTTTCCGGGCGGCATTACGAGGAGGTTACATGAAATTAAAACGCTACATTGGATTACTTACTCTCATCACTGTACTCATCCTGCCCGTATATGCACATGCGGACGGACTGCCTTCGTTTGTGGAACTGGCTAAGAAGTGTGGCCCAGCCGTGGTCAACATCAACACTGTGAAAATGGTCGAAGTGGGCAACCCCATGGAAGACTTTTTCAAATTCCACGGCAGAGACGGAAACAATCCTTTTGAGGATTTCTTCAAGCAGTTCAATAACCGGGGAAACAACAAACAGCCCAAACAGAAACGCAAAACAGGTTCACTGGGCTCCGGTTTCATCATTTCCAAAGACGGATTTGTGGTCACAAACAACCATGTGGTCGCCTCTGCTGATGAAATCACTGTGAAGCTACAGAATGACGGTCACGAATACCCGGCAAAGATCATCGGCCGGGATAAAGAAACCGACCTTGCCCTTTTAAAAATAGAAGTGAAAAAAGACCTGCCCTTCCTTGAGTTCGCAAACTCGGATAAAGCCGAAGTGGGCGAATGGGTACTGGCTATCGGCAACCCCTTCGGTTTGGGACATACCGTAACCAAAGGAATCATCAGTGCCAAAGGCCGGATCATCGGCGCTGGTCCTTTTGACAACTTCATTCAGACCGATGCCAGCATCAACCCCGGTAACTCCGGTGGACCGCTCATCGACCTGAAAGGACGAGTCATAGGCATCAACACCGCAATTATTGCCAGTGGTCAGGGAATCGGTTTTGCCATTCCCAGCAACATGGCTGAAAACGTCATCTCGCAACTTAAGACCGATCACAAGGTCAGCCGCGGTTGGCTGGGCGTAACCATTCAGGACGCTGATGCAAAGACAGCCAAAGCGCTCGGTCTTAAAGATGAAAAAGGCGCACTGGTCAATTCCGTGAATCCCGGCGACCCAGCTGATAAGGGCGGCATGAAAGTCGGTGACGTTATCCTCAAGATTGACGGCGAAAAAATCGATGACACCAACGACCTGCTGCGCACCGTAGCAGCTCTGCCTCCGGGCAAGGCTGTAAGTGTTCAAGTTTGGCGCAAGGGCCGGGAAAAGAACCTGCGCATCGTGCTTGGCGAACGCAACGGTAAGAATGTTGTAGCAGAAGCCGAGAAGATGTCACCCAAGGCAGCGGAAGAAAACCTTGATGACCTCGGACTGGTTGTCCGCAGGGTCAACCGCAAGGCTGAAGCGGACTCCCTTGGACTGGACAGACCGGAAGGCCTGCTGGTTATCGAAGTTATGCAGGGAACTCCGTCCGAAGATGCCGCTATCGCAGTTGGTGATGTAATTATTGAAGCCAACCAGCATAAAGTTAATTCCATCAAAGATCTGCAAAAGATCATCAATACTGAAGGAAAAAAACGCGGATTGGTTATGCTGCTCCTGAAACGTCAGGGCCATAACATTTTCCGGACAATAGAACTGAAAGACAAATAGTCTCCCGACTGTTGTTAGCTCTCAACGGCCCCGTCCTGATCGACCTCAGGACGGGGCTTCCTAATTCAGAATCTTTAAGTTATGAGACAGCCCATGAACAAAACAATTCTTACCGCCCCGGCTAAGGTCAATCTCTACTTGAAAATCGTCCGCAAAAGAGATGACGGCTTTCACGAGCTGGACACCCTCTTTCACCCCTTCCCGGCTTTGGCTGACACCCTTGAGGTGACCGAAACCGGAGAAGGCTGCACTATCCACTGTGCGGATTTCGACCTTCCGGCGGAAGACAATCTTATATATAAAGCTTGGGATAAATATGCTGAGGCAACCGGATTCCGTCCGGGGCTTCACATTGAATTGATCAAGCGCACACCCACAGGGGCCGGTCTCGGCGGAGGCAGTTCCGATGCTGCATCCATGCTCCGTTTCCTGAACACTCACCCCGACAGTCCGGGGCTGGAACATGATAAGCTGAACGCACTGGCTGCGGGACTTGGAGCGGATGTTCCCTTCTTTTTACTGGATGGTCCGGCATGGGCAAAAGGAATAGGTGAAATTTTATCGCCCTCAGAGGTTGACCTTTCCGGCCTGACCGCGTTATTAGCCTGCCCGGATGTGCACGTGAATACCGCATGGGCATATAAGGCATGGTCCAATCGTGACCGGTCCGCTAATTTCAAAAAAAGTGACGCCTTTGACTTGACAACGTCAGCCTGCGGTAATAATAGAACGGCCTCCAAAACGAGGGTGACTTTGTTCAATGACTTTGAAGAAGTTGTCCTTCCCGAGTTTCCCAAAATCAGGGAGACAAAGGAATATCTGTTGAAAAACGGAGCCTGCGGAGCTGTCATGAGCGGAAGCGGGGCAAGTATCATCTCTTTCTTTAAAGACGATGAAGCAGCTAAAGCAGCTGCCACTGACTTGAAATCAATGAACGTTGACTCTGTTCTTCACAGGTTTTGAAAATTTTAATATAGATATATTTCACATAATCTGTGCAGGGATGTCGCCAAGTTGGTAAGGCACGTGGTTTTGGTCCACGCATTCGCGGGTTCGAGTCCTGCCATCCCTGCCAAATTCATTTCTCATCCGAGAGGTCAAGTTGGAGACCGACATGAACGGTGAACTCAAGATTATCAGCGGCTCGTCAAATCTGGCGCTTTCAGAAGCAATCTGTGACCATCTCGGCAGCACACTTACTCCCTGTCTGCGTGAAAAATTCAGTGATGGTGAAATCCGCATCGAAATTCAGGATAACGTCCGCGGCTGCGATGTTTTCGTAGTCCAGTCTACCTGTGACCCGGTGAACTTTCACTTCATGGAACTGTGTCTCATGCTGGATGCGCTTAAAAGAGCAAGTGCCCGCCGAGTAACTGCAGTTGTTCCTTACTATGGATACGCCAGACAGGACCGCAAGGTTTCTCCCCGCGCACCCATCAGTGCAAAACTCTGTGCCGACTGCCTGACTGTTGCAGGTATGCAGCGCCTGGTTACCATCGACCTGCATGCAGGCCAGATTCAGGGATTTTTCGACCTCCCCGTAGATAACATTTACGCTGCGCCCGTCCTTCTGGACGAACTGCGCACCCGCGAAGAAGACATGGTTATGGTTTCCCCTGATGCAGGCGGAACCGAGCGCGCAAGAGCATACGCCAAACGTTTGAACGCTGGCCTTGCTATTGTTGACAAACGCCGCGACGCTCCCAACCAGGCTAAAGCCATGCACGTTATCGGCGAAGTTAAAGATAAAGTCTGCGTGGTCATGGATGACATGATCGACACCGCAGGCACCATGTGCCAGGCAGCCAAGGTTCTCATGGACCACGGCGCTAAAGACGTAATTGCCTGCGCAACCCACCCGGTTCTTTCCGGACCGGCTATCGACAGGCTGGCAGCAGCACCTTTTTCCGAGGTGATTGTAACCGACACCCTGCCTGTTCCCGAAGAAAAGCTTGCTAACTGCAACGGTAAGATCAAAGTCAAATCCGTTGCCGGAATTCTCGCCAAGTGCATTCACAACGTGCACTCCGAGTCCTCCGTAAGCGTACTCTTCGTATAACACTGCCTATTCCCACCCTCTGCCGGTCTTTTTTGAGCGGCAGCAGGTTAACCATAAGGAGAAAATAATGTCTGAAAAAGTAACCTTCAAAGCTGAGCTGCGTACCAAAACCGGTAAATCCGCAAACCGCCAGCTCCGCAATCAGGGTATGGTTCCCGTTGTCTTCTATTCTCAGGACGGCGAAAACCTCGTTCTTTCCGTTAACGAAAACGAATTCGTAAAAATGTACCGTAAGGTCGGTACCACCCGCGTATTCAGCCTCGAAGTAGACGGTAAAACCTACGACACCCTGATCTGGAAAGTGCAGATGGACCCCGTCCGTCCCCGCCCTAACCACATCGACTTCCTCGGTGTTTCCAAAGACCGTACCCTCAAAGTCGACGTTCCCGTTGTAACTGAAGGTAAAGCTCCCGGTGTTAAACTCGGTGGCCGTATGGCTATCTACCGTCCCAAGCTCACCGTAGCTTGTACTGCTGCAACTCTTCCTGCTGAAATCGTTGTTAACATCGACAGCATGAACGTTGGCGACACCGTATTCGTAAACGAAATCGACCTCGGCGAAGGTGCTTCCGTTGTTTTCGACAACAACTTCGCACTCGTTCGCTGTGCCGCTGGCCGCGGTTCTAAAGCTGCTGAAGAAGAAGCTGAAGAAGAATAGGTCTTTACAAGTATACTCATTTTCGGGCCCCGGTTTATCCGGGGCCTTTGCCGTTTGTTAAGCAGGGACTTTATCATGGAATACAAAGCACTTATCGTAGGACTGGGTAACCCCGGATCTGAATACGCCAAAACCAGACACAACATTGGTTTTATGGCAGTTGATGCTTTGGCTGAAGTGGCAAAATCCCGCAAAAGCATGCGCTTCAAGGAAATGGGTATTTCCGGCGACTTCGAACTTTTCAGCCTCAATTTAGCCGGAAACAACGTGCTTGCAACCAAACCGCTCACTTACATGAACCTGAGCGGTAAAGCAGTTGCAGCCATCTGCGGCAAATATTCCATTGCCGTATCAGATGTCTACGTCATCCATGATGAACTGGACCTTCCCTGCGGAAGAATGAAATTCAAAAAAGGTGGTGGCAATAACGGCCACCGCGGACTTGAATCTATTCAGGAGAAGATGGGGTCTCCGAATTTTTTCCGTATTAGGGTTGGTATCGGCCGTCCGGAATTTTCCTCACAGGTCAAAGACTATGTACTTGAGGAATTTAATACGCAGGAACTTGCGATAGCTGCCCAGATGTCACAGGCGGCAATCAAAGGTTTGAACCTGCATTTCAGGCGCGGTCAAGGAACGGCAACCCAGTTCATGAACAGTTTCATGCCTGATCTTCCTGAAACCGAACCGTAGACTATTTTTTACAATTCAGTTATAATAACTTTTCGTAGCAATTCCCTCTTTAGAAAATAAATATCAATATAGAGGGTAAAAGAAATGGGAAGGGCCTGTAAACCCGTTTTCAGCTAATCCTGAATTCCACGTAACCGCGCCACCACCATCTCGGGATATCCCCGAAATTCGCACCGACCTTTCCAAGCATTTCTTTAGCAAGTCCAAGGAGCCATGAGTGTTTGAGCTAGACCAGTTGGTTGTCTACCCTTCACAGGGAGTAGGCAAAGTAGAACGTATCGAAAGCCAGGAAATCGGCGGAGCAACCGCTGAATTTTATATTGTCCGCATTTTAAGTAACAATGTTACGCTCATGGTTCCGGTCATGAACGCGCATAACGTGGGTCTTCGCGCTGTTTGTGACAAGGACGCGGGTATGGAAATATTTGAAAGTCTCAAGGACAGATCTGATTTCACCGGCTACACCGGGCAGAACTGGAACAGACGCTACCGCGAATATTCTGAGAAGCTCAAAAGCGGCGACCTTCAGGACGTGGCTTATGTCCTCAAAGAACTGTTCCTGATCGGTCGCGACAAAGAACTTTCCTTTGGTGAACGCAGACTCCTTGAGCAAGCTATGGGTTTGGTTTCGATGGAACTTTCCTTTGCTCTTGATCTTGATCAGGAAGAGATCAAGGAAGATATCAATGCACTTTTCAGTGATGTTCTGGAAAAACAGGAAGAGGAATCCTAAAAATCCTGTTCAAACGACTTGTCATAAACGATTCTTTCAGTTAATGCCCTATGAGTTGCAGGATTTAGAATGTTTCGCGTTTCATTAGAAACACTCGGCAAAGCATTTCTAAACATAACAGACTGCAACTAGGGTGGAGCAAGAATCAAAGACGATATCAAAGTCGTTGTATTCGAACAGATAAACAGCCCCTCACTCAGGAAAATCCAATATAATTTCCATCATCTAGTTAAGGTAGAGCATTTTAGCAAGTACATGAACACGTCATGTGTGCATTGCTTAGGCTTTCCGATAACTTATAAATATTTTTAAAACTTTTTAAATCCGGTTATACAGTATGGGCCAAGAAAAAAAGATACAAAACCTGAACCTGACTGAACTAAAACAGAAGAAGATGTCAGACCTAATGGATCTGGCAGCTAAATTCAAAGTTGAAAACCCCAGCGGCATGCGCAAGCAGGAACTTATTTTTGCACTGCTTCAGGGTTGCGCGGCACAGAACGGACAGATTTACGGTGAAGGTGTTCTGGAAGTCCTTCCCGATGGATTCGGTTTCCTCCGTTCCCCCACCTACAGCTACATGCCCGGACCGGATGACATCTATGTTTCTCCTTCCCAGATCAGAAGATTCGGCCTGCGCAAGGGTGACATTATTTCCGGACAGATTCGTCCTCCCAAAGAAGGCGAACGCTACTTCGCACTTCTCAGAGTAAATGAAATCGGACTTGAACCGCCGGAACACTCCAGAAATCTGGTTCTTTTCGACAACCTCACTCCAGTATACCCGGACAACCGTTTCAAAATGGAAAACGGTCCTAAAAATTTCAGTTCCCGGGTAATCGATATTCTTTCCCCCATCGGCCGCGGCCAGCGCGCACTGCTCGTTGCACCGCCCCGTACCGGTAAGACCATGATGCTGCAGAATATAGCAAACTCCATCAACGCCAACCATCCCGACGTTGATCTCATTGTTCTGCTCATCGATGAACGTCCCGAAGAAGTCACCGATATGGCCAGAACTGTTAAGGCTGAAGTGGTCAGCTCCACTTTTGATGAGCCTCCGCAGCGCCATGTACAGGTTACCGAGATGGTACTTGAAAAGGCCAAGCGCCTTGTTGAGCGTAAACGTGACGTTGTCATCCTGCTCGACTCCATCACCCGACTCGGTCGCGCATACAACGCCGTAACCCCTTCCTCCGGCAGGGTCCTTTCCGGTGGTCTGGATGCCAACGCAATGCAGCGTCCTAAAAGATTCTTCGGCGCAGCGCGTAACATTGAAGAAGGCGGCAGCCTGACCATCATCGCCACCGCTCTCATCGATACCGGCTCCCGCATGGACGAAGTTATCTTTGAAGAATTCAAGGGAACCGGTAACATGGACCTGTACCTTGACCGTAAGCTCGCTGAAAAACGCGTCTTCCCTGCAATCGACATCAACCGTTCCGGTACCCGTAAGGAAGAACTCCTTCTCGATGACGGTGTTCTCAACAAGGTCTGGATCCTGCGCAAACTTCTTGCCCCCATGAACTCCATTGATTCCATGGAATTCCTGCTCGATAAGATGAAGGGCACTAAAAACAATGACGAATTCTTCGACATGATGGGCAAATAGTCCGCCCGGTTCATAAAGAATTACTAACCCCGCAAGTTCTGCTTGCGGGGTTTTCTTTTTGCTTCCTTCCTTTACAAGCAGCCATTCAAAACTTACTCTCTTCAACATACATAAAATTCTTCAACATCATTTATAGATTCAACAGATTTCAGTATGCTCATCAGAAATAAAATCCACCTCCAGATCATATCGTTAATCCTGATATTTTTTTTCAGCCTGTGCATGACACCGCAGGCCACTGCTAATTCGCTTTTCGGGGATTTTACTGTCAAAGACGAAATCAAGCTCGGCGGAGAGTTTGATAAAATGGTCCGAAACAGGCTTCCGATTATTCTCGATCCGCAAATTGAGGGCTATGTAAAACATCTTGTTGCCAAGGTTGCTAAACATATCCCTCCCCAACCTTTCCCGATCACCGCTACCGTTATACGCAACAATGCCATGAACGCTTTCGCGGTTCCGGGCGGATACGTCTATGTCTACACCGGCTTGATCCTGAATATGAAGCATGAGGCAGAGCTCGCAGCAGTTATCGGGCACGAACTTGCCCACGTATCCCTGCGCCATGTGGCCCGCCGCATGGAAAAAATGAAAATGGTCAACTTTGCAAGTATGCTCGGAACATTAGCCGGAATGCTGGTAGGTATTGCCGGTGGCGGCAGCAATATGGGCAATCTTGGTTCAGCCATTGCCGTAGGGTCAATGGGCGGAGCTACAAGTGCATACCTCAACTACACACAGGAAAATGAAAGGGAAGCTGACCATCTCGGCATGAACTACCTCGTTGCTGCGGGCTACAACCCGCAAAGCATGATTGATGGTTTCAAGGTTATGAAACAGCGCCAATGGCACATAAGCAATACCAACATACCGACTTATCTTTCCACACACCCCGGCCTTGATTCACGTATCGGATACCTGCAAGACCGCTTCAAACGCATGCCGCCGGAATATTTTGAGCGTAAAGATGATGATGCTGCCTTTTTCAAAGTTCAGACTCTTATCAGGGCGCGGCTGACTTCAGCGGACGTTGCCCTAGCATATTATATGGCAATTCCTGAAAACGAACGCACATGCCTCGACCATTTAGGATTGGGAATTGTCTACACGCGCATGAAACAATACAAAAAAGCTGAGTTGTCCTTTAATCAGGCACACGAACTTTGCCCTGATGACACTCTTATCCTTCGAGAACAGGGTCGTTTCTTCTTTACCATAGGAGAAATGGACAAAGCTTCACCGCTGCTGCGTGAGGCTTACCTGCGAGAGCCGCGTGATGCCATGACCCTCTTTTTCATCGCCCGTATTGAAGGCACGAGGAAAAACTACAAACAGGCCATCCTGACAATGCGCAGAGTTGCTGAAATGGTCCCCCATGATCAGGAAATTCACTATCATCTTGGACGGATGCTGGGAGAATCCGGGCACTATTTTGAAGCCCATAGCCAACTCGCATATGCAGCTTTGTATGGTCACGATATGAAGAAAGCGCAGTTCCACCTCCGTAAGGCTGAAGGACTGGCGAAAACCAAGAAACAACGCGATGAACTCACGAAACTGCAGGAAACAATCAACCCGAAACCGCCCGAGGAAGAGGGCAATGGAAAGCTTGAATGATATGGGCTTTTGAGGTAACGGTTTTCGTTTCTAAAATCCTATCTCCAATTAAAAAGTGAAGCGAATATGATCATCGCAAAATCAATAGATGAAATTATCAAGCCTGAACAAGGCGCATGCGTTACAATCGGAAACTTTGACGGGGTCCACAAGGGACACCAGAAGCTGATCAGCAGCACCTGCAAAAAGGCTCGCGCCAATGGCCTTGCCAGCGTAGTAGTAACATTTGACCCCCATCCTCTCCGGGTACTGGTTAATAGCAAAACCCCGCCTTTCATCACCCTTACCTCTCAAAAACTGGAACTTATCGCCCTGCATAAGCCGGACATAATACTGGCCCTGAACTTCACCAAGGAAATGGCTGCCCTTTCCCCCGAAGAATTCATCCAGCGTTACCTCATTGAACCTCTTGGGATGAAAGAAATGGTAGTTGGTTATGACTATGCATTGGGTAAAGGTCGCAGCGGCAACTACGAAACCATTGTAAAACTGGGACAAAAGCATGAGTACGGGGTCGAACGTCTTGATCCGGTAATCATCAACGATGCTGTAGTCAGCTCTTCCCGTATCCGTGACATGGTCAGCGAAGGTAACGTCTGGGACGTACGTCCTTTGCTCGGCCGTTTTTATCAGGTGCGCGGTGAAGTTGTGCACGGCATGAACAGAGGCGGCAGACTGCTCGGTTTCCCAACAGCCAACATCAAGCTTGAAGATGAACTTTTCCCCAAGAAGGGGGTTTACGCCATCCGAGTGGAAGTCGAAGGCAAGGTCCTGCCCGGTGTTGCCAACATCGGTAAAAACCCCACTTTCGGCAATGAAGCCCTTTCCGTAGAAGCGCACATTCTCGATTTTTCAAAAGATATATACGGCAAGGATATCCGCGTACATTTCATCCAGCGCATCCGTTCCGAGAAGAAATTCAACGGTCTGGATGAGCTCAAGGAACGCATCGGTATTGATATCGGCCTTGCCAGAGAAATTCTCTCATACCCTGAATCACAGGTCCGTCCCGGACTTCATCTGAGCGAATCAGAATCAGGAGCAGAATAATGAGTCCTTTTCTCAGTCTGCATACATGGAGGGATCTTGCCCGCTCCTACCGTAAAGTCAGCCATTTCCGCTGGCTGGTACTCGGTATTGTAGTAGGTATCCTTTCCGGTATCGTAGCCGTGCTTTTTTTCGGTGCGGTAGAGCTCGGCAAATATATTTTCATGAGCCAACTGGCCGGACTTTCCCTGCCCGCCCCTGAAGGCGAAGAGCTTTTTCACGGGCATGCCGGGGAGCATCTGCGCACTTGGACCATCCCCATCTGCCTGACCATCGTAGGTCTGGTTACCGGATGGCTGGTCAACAAGTACATACCGGAAACAACCTCCGGCGGAACGGACGGCACCGATGCCACCATCAAATGTTTCCATCAGGGCAGCGGTCTCATGCGCCCCATAGTACCCATCATCAAGGGTATAACCTCAGTCTTCACCATCTCCTGCGGTGGTAGTGCAGGCCGAGAAGGTCCCATCACCCAGATGGGAGCCGGGGTTGGATCATGGTTGGCCCAGAGGCTAAAGCTCTCCACCAAGGAACGCCGCATTTTGCTCCTTGCCGGAGCAGCAGGCGGCCTCGGTGCGATCTTCCGTGCCCCGCTGGGCGGCGCTCTCACCGCCATCGAAGTAATCTACCGTGAGGACTTTGAATCCGAAGCCATCCTGCCTTCGGTCATCTCCTCCGTAGTATCATATTCCCTGTTCACACTTTTTTACGGAACTGAGCCGATCTTCGGCATTCCGCGCTTTGTCTTTCACGATCCGCGGGAGCTGATTTTCTACGTGGCTCTGGCATTTGCCTGCACCTTGGCGGGTTGGATGTATATCCGCACTTTCCGCTTCATCAAGTTCTCGGTGTTCAATCAGATCAGAGACCGGGTCGGCCTCATGTGGGCTACCGCTCTCGGCGGACTGCTCATGGGTATCATGGGTATGTTCTTCCCGCAGGTTCTCACCGGGGGATACGGCTGGCTGGAAATGGCAATCATGGGTGAAATCCCGCTCATGATGATGACCGCCATTGTAATCGGCAAAACCATCGCCACCTCCATGACCATCGGTTCCGGTATGTCCGGCGGTATGTTTGCGCCCGCACTTTTCGTAGGCGGTATGTCCGGCGGAATCGTGGGACAGCTTGCCGGAAAATACTATCCGGACATCGTGACCCAGCCCGGAGGCTACGTACTGGTCGGCATGGCCGCATTCTTCGCCGGGGTCGCAAAAGCACCTATCGGACCGCTGATCATGGTCTGCGAACTCACACAGGGTTACGGGCTGCTGGCCCCGCTCATGCTCGCCTCCGCGCTTTGCATCGTGCTTGGACGCAGCTTCTCACTTTACGAGCATCAGGTGGAAAGTAAATTCGATTCTCCGGCTCATATTGAGGACAAAACCATCAACATCCTTGAAGGGCTACACGTTGAGACCCACTACAAACCGGGTCGCGTAACCACCCTTGAAGAAGGAACCACGCTCAAGGCGCTGACCGATATCATCGCCAACACCAACGAGCTATACTTCCCGGTCAAAAACGAAGATGGGGTTATCACCGGAATCCTGACCATTCAGAATGTCCGTAACCACCTCTTCAACCCGGACCTCTTCGACCTCATCCTAGCCAAGGACCTCGCCACCAAGCCGGCGACCCTCAAGGCGGATGATGACCTTTACACTGCGCTGCTCAAGTTCGTAGACACGGACTACGGGCAAATCCCGGTTGTAAGTGAGGACGATCCCAACAGGATCATCGGTATCCTGAACAGGGAGAACGTGTTCCGCGCTTATGCCAAGTCTGTTAAGGAATTAAGAGAGGCTGCTGAGTAATAGGCTTCGCCGGTTCATACGATAAATTGCTATAGATAAAAAAAGCTCCCTCTTGCGTTTGCAAGAGGGAGCTTTAAATTTTTCTGGCTAATTCAAACCCTAAACAACTTCATCAACATATGTCCCCGGCGGTGGAACCGTACCGACAGAAGCACTGCCTCCTTGCACTGTCTGCGTAGACTCTCCGGTCAATTCGGCCTTCTTATTACCTTCCGGTGCAACAGAACTTGCCGCCGCGACAGTACTTACCTGTTCAGCAGCCTGAACATTGCCGGCAATTGTCTGAGGCTCATCCTGCTCACTACCTTTTAAAATTTTGTCACCTCTGGCTTCAGTAGCCTCTTCGACCTTCTCCGCGATTTCCTCGGTAAGCTCCTCGGGATCAGGATCAGCGTCCAGAACCTGCTTGGCTCCATCGGGCATGAGCTTTTCTTCAATCTTTTCCTCGATCTTCTTCTCTAAATCTTCTTCTTGCTCTTCGTGATCTTTCTCCAACTTCTCTTCAAGCTTCTCGCCCGCATAGTCTTCCGCCTGCTCTTCGGCAAAATGTTCGGCCTCCATAACAGCAAGCCCCATCAAACGATAATTTGACGGCATATCTGCGGACATAATCTTAGCATCATCACTATAAACATTTGCAACACTCTGCATCTGGCTGCGAAATTGGTCAGCAATATCATATGAAGTTATCAAGCCAGTTATATAGCGAGATTGCTCTCGGTCATGCTGAAAAAAGTTCCCCGCCATCATATTACGGGATGAGTAGGAATGCCCCTGCGGTTCCTTTTCTACAACTTGCTGATGGGTTGAGTTTACCTCTTCCTCAGCTGGTTTCTTCATATCGAAAATATTAAACTTAAAGCCCGAAGATTCATTAATTCTCATGGCTGGCCTCAGATATTAGAATTTAGAGGTTAAGTGCGTATCGACATTATTTTCGGCATAAATTAATATTTCTTTAGGTTGGGGAGCTGGATTATTGGAAGGAAGGGAAAGGAAATGGACCTATAGAGCACCTCTTACAAAAAAACTCCCTCCTCTGACATTTGGTCGGTGGAGGGAGGTCTACAAACTAAAAGGGTTCACCATCATTAATTAAGAATCTTGGTTGAGTAAGGGCCATCCCACTAGATGTTCTATGCAATCTTTGTTGCTCTCCCCCTCCAACCAACGCTTTTCTGAGAAGTGGGTCAGCAGTCGATTTCCACTCTACAACGGCATAAGCATAGGCAACCATACGACTGCTTGGCCGCCTTAACGTATTAAAACGAGTCGATTTTGCAGGAATATCAAAATCACGCCCAGTAGCAACCCTAACGAAATTTGAACCGCCAGTATAAGTCTCCTCAAGATAAGTAAGTTCATTTCCATCATGGTCATAGTAAGTCACTCGGCACTGCACAGGGACGCTGGAAATATTGGTCAACGACATTCCTGGAACCATCCAAGAGTCAGAAGACATAAACCAGACCTGAAGGTTAGGAACTAGCACGCTACCTTGAGCATTAAAACTTTCCTGAGCAAAAGCGCTTCCACAAACCAACATAACCAGCATAACAACTAGGATCAGTAAACGTTTCATATGTTCTCCTATGAACAATTAATAATCAATGAAACACAATGTTTCTTTATATAATTAAAATCTTGTCGTCAGAATTTCATTTGTCTTTAGGACGTTAGTTCAAAATGGTTCCTCCCCCCTTGCCATCCCCCTCACAGGTATTATGTTCTGGTAACCAAAAATTTCGCGCCGCTATGAATAAATATCCCCCGGCGTAATTATTGAATTCATAAACAAATTGAACTCAATCCGTCATATTGAAATAGATGAATCAGGAGATGAACATGGAAATGAGAGGAACAACCATTCTGGCCGTTAAAGACGATAAAGGCACTGCCATGATCGGTGACGGTCAGGTCACTATGGGACAGGCTGTGGTTATGAAACATTCCGCAGTTAAAGTCCGCACCCTTTACAATGATCAGGTTATCGCCGGATTCGCCGGGGCGACCGCTGATGCATTTACCCTTTTTGAACGCTTTGAAAAGAAACTCAAAACCTACTCCGGCAACCTTGTGCGCTCCGCCGTTGAGATGGCTACCGACTGGCGCACTGATAAATTCCTGCGCAAGCTGGAAGCAATGATCATGGTGGCTGATGCCGAGCATATCCTCATCATCAGCGGTAACGGTGATGTTATCGAGCCTGATGACGGTGTCGCAGCTATTGGTTCCGGTGGTTCATACGCCCTTTCCGCAGCCCGTGCACTTATGCGCAATACCGATATGCCCGCTGCGGACATCGCCCAGAAATCCATGGAAATCGCCAGTGAAATCTGCGTTTACACCAACGACCACTTTGTTCTCAAAACCCTTGAAAAATAAAATTTCGCGAGCCTAACAAATGAGCAATCTTACACCTAGAGAAATCGTTTCTGAACTGGACAAATTCATCATCGGCCAGTCCGATGCCAAACGGATGGTCGCCATTGCCATGCGTAACCGCTGGCGCCGTCAGCAGCTTCCACCGGAACTGCGTGACGAAATAGCACCCAAAAACATCATCATGATGGGCCCCACCGGGGTTGGTAAAACCGAAATCGCCCGCCGTCTGGCTAAACTTGCCGGATGTCCTTTCTTCAAGGTCGAAGCCACTAAATTCACCGAAGTTGGCTACGTTGGCCGCGATGTTGAATCCATGGTCCGCGACCTGATGGAAATCGGTATCAACCTTGTGCGCAAGGAAGAAATGGAGAAGGTCAAAGTTAAGGCTGAAAAACACGCAGAAGACGCACTTCTCGACATTCTGCTCCCCTCTTCCAAGCCCAAGCAGCCCGGTATGGGATTCTTCAATCCCGCTGCCCCTGAAGAGCAGGAAGAACAGCCCTCAGCAGATCAGTCGTCCACCCGCGAAAAATTCCGTAAAATGTGGCGCGAAGGCAAACTCGATGACCGTGAAGTGGAAATCGAAGTTTCCGTACAGGGCGGCGGCGTGGAAATCATGTCCATGCCCGGAATGGAAGACATGGGCATGCAGGTCAACGATATGATCGGCAAGATGTTCCCCAACAAGAAAAAAATGCGCAAGGTCAAAATCCGCGAGGCTTACGACATCCTCATCCAGCAGGAATCCGACAAGCTCATTGATATGGATAACGTGGCAGAACTGGCCCGTGAACGCGTAGAACAGGGCGGTATCCTCTTCCTCGATGAAATCGACAAAATCGCAGGTAATCAGGAAGGTGGCGGTTCCGCAAATGTATCCCGCGAAGGTGTGCAGCGTGACCTTCTTCCCGTTGTTGAAGGCTGCGTAGTCAACACCAAGTACGGCATGGTCAAGACCGACCACATCCTGTTTATCTCTGCCGGTGCATTCAGCTACGCCAAGCCCTCGGACCTTATTCCCGAGCTTCAGGGACGTTTTCCCCTGCGTGTGGAACTGACATCTCTCGACAAGGACGACTTCTACCGCATCCTCACCGAGCCGCAGAACGCTCTTACTGTACAGTACAAAGCCCTGCTGGAAACCGAAAACCTGAACATTGATTTCAGCCGCGAAGCACTTGAAGAAGTGGCCCTCAACGCCCAGAAATTCAATGAAGAGACCGAAAACATCGGTGCGCGTAGACTTTACACTATCATGGAAAAGATTCTCTCTGACCTTTCCTTTGAAGCCCCGGACCGTTCCGGTGATTCAATTGTTATTGACAAGGAATACGTACAGAAACAACTGCAAGATGTAACTGAAGACAGAGATCTTTCACGTTACATTCTTTAGAAGTCCTTATATTTATATTAATTTAACAGTAAAGCGGGACAGTTGTAATACTGTCCCGCTTTTTTAATGCTTTTAAAAATTGAGGCTCATACGGATCTGTGCTATACGCACAGAGGACATCTGGCTGACATAATTTTAATTATATATTCTAAAAGTTAAGAGACAAAACAGGCGCTATGGCTGAGAACACAGCTTCCATGCCCAAAATAAAGGGCACTTTTTCCACTAAACTAATACAGGAAATCGGGACCGGAACGACTAAAAGAAAAGTCATCCAGTCTTTCCTGTATTTTGCAGAGGAAAAGGATAATGGAGAAGTTGGCCTGCGGGTACTTAACGAAAATGATGTTCCCTCAGGGGAAGAACAGATTATCAGTAAAGAAGAACTGCTGGAATCATTCACCCCGGAAGTTGAACTTTACACATCCACAGTATTCCCGGCCATCCAAAAACTGAATAAGACTCTTGCCAAGGCTGACCGCCAACGTCAGGAAGGGAATACCTTCACCGCAGAAATGGAATACGGCAAGGCCCTCAACATCGATGAAGACAATATCAGAGCCAACTTCGGCATCGGCCTCTGCTACCTTGACCGCAATGAAGCAGATAAAGCCACAGATGTATTCAGCAGGCTAATCGAGCTTAATGCCGCCTTTGAACTGGAACATAAACACCTCTTTAATGATTTTGGCATCTCCCTGCGAAAGAATAAAATGTTTGACGAAGCCGTTAATTTTTATTCCAGAGCATTAGGGCTTACCGATGATGACGAAAACCTATATTTCAATATAGCCCGCTGTCTTTATGAAAAAGGGGACCGTAAAGGTGCCCTGAAAAATGCTGAAAAATGTCTCGGCATCAATCCTAAGTCTGCTCCGGCAATGAAGCTCAAAAAATATTTGAAAAAGAAAGTTCCAGCCTGATCTTAATTATTTCTCCCGGAATCATGGCAGCCACTGAAGTCCTCTTAATGTTTATTAAGAAGGACTTTTTTTCCGCCTTTATCCCAAATACAACTAACAAACCCTTGATATTGCTTAATACAAACTTTAGGCACGCCCCTTGCTTAAGTACTGGTGACCGGATTTTTATTCCGGCCTACAGGTTAAACAGGTGCAGGCGGAGTCACAGTTTTAATGCCGACACCTATCAAGGAGTTCAATCATGGGTTTCAGCTCAATGTATACAGCCGCGACGGGCGTAAAGTCACACGGAGTGCTATTGCAGCAAATCGGTGCCAACCTTGCCAACGTCAACACCACTGCTTACAAAAGCGGCGACACATTTCTTGAAACACTCGCCAGCCAGAGTTCGGGTAAAGCCAATTCCGGTATTGTGTCCGGTGGAATCAGCACACCGGGACAAATAGGGCTGGGAACGCGGGTTGCGACCACCAGAATTAATTTCAAGGAAGGATCATTCGAGACCACGAACTCAAGCACTGACATCGCTATCGGCGGTCAGGGATTTTTCCGTGTAGCCGATCCGGTCTCAAATGCCAGCCGCTACACTCGTGCGGGCAGCTTTCATTTTGATAAGAACGGGCAGCTCGTAGACTCTCACAAGAACATCCTTCAGGGCTACAAGATTGACGATGACGGTAACATTGGCAGCACCTCGCAAAACATTGTGCTGCCCATGAAAGAAGAAACCGACACTTACGGCAACAAAATCATGGTTGTGAAGTCAGATCCGAAAGGCACTGATTCTGTAACTATGCGCACAAACCTTGATTCCGGTGCAGTAGATAACAGCAGCAGTGAAGATTCTCCTTTCTTTTCCCTGCTTCAGGAATGGGATGGAACCAAAGACACACCGTTGACTGCTGACAAGTATGAATACAACAGCTCCATCCAGATTTACGATGACAACGGCAACAAGCACGATCTGGTCGTATACTTCGATAAAGTAATAAATGACGGCGACAGTTCCGATAAAAGGCACTGGGAATACATTGTAACCGTTCCCCCCGGTGAAGATGCAAGTGCATTGACCGGAACCTCCGGTGCCGGACTTGTTATGGCCGGGACGCTCACTTTTTCCGGTGACGGAGCCCTGCTCAACCAGAGCGCCTTCACTCTTGCAGCAGGTTCAGCAGACGGTAAGGATCTCGCCAACTGGGAACAGGCAACCCTGAACAGTAACGGACAGCCTACTTTCAGCGTGACTCTCTCCGGGGCAAGCGGAACCGCTTCAGCACAGACCATATCCCTTGATATGGGGATCACTTCCGGGACAGACTCATGGAACACCACCGGAGTGACTGCTGCGGACATAGGCAGCAATGCATCCTCACTGCCCGGAATGGTAGACGGTAAGCTCAACGCTCTTGCCACCACAGACTACTACGGTTCATCATCCACCATCAGCCAGTCACAGGACGGCTTCGGAGAGGGGTACCTCCAGAATGTATCCTTCAGCCCGGATGGAATTATGAGTGCACTGTTCTCAAATGGAATGAGCGCTGAACTCTATCAGGTAAACCTGTACAATTTTAAGAATGAATTCGGACTGCGCCGTGAAGGATCAAACTACTTCAGCGCTACAATCGACTCAGGAGAGGCAATCCAAGGTGTAGCCCGAAAAGATGGGCTCGGCTCTGTGGTAAGCAACAGCCTTGAAACCTCAAACGTGGATCTGGCGGATGAATTTGCCTACATGATTCTGACCCAGCGCGGTTTTCAGGCAAACTCCAAGGGAATCACCACCACGGATTCAATGATCAACACAGCTCTTGGCATCAAGAAGTAACCTGAACATCAAATAAGCAAAAACAAAGCCCCCTCTGAGATACTCAGAGGGGGCTTTTCAATACCTTTGCAGCTAAAGCTAGCTGAGTTTTTCCGCCAGCATGCGCAGGTGTTTACGCTCTTCGTCAATACATTCTTCAACGAATTTACGCTCTGAATCGGGAACCATTCTCTTCAATTCAGTGAAAAGAAGAATGGTGTCCTTTTCAAAACGCATAGCAGCTCGCACAGCCTGCTCAAAATTGAAAGCCTCGTCTTTAAAAGCCTCGGTGTAATCAAAGTTGAAAACATCGTGGGAATCAACAAGAGCCATCACATACTGGGTATATTCTTCATAGTCGCTTCCCGGAGGGACCTCAATAGAACCGATACGGTCACGCATATCACGGAAAAACAGTTCATGCCGGGATTCTTCCTCGGCAAAGAATTCAAAAAATTCCTTTGCGCCGGGATCTTTTGCCTCATCTGCAGCCAACAGGTAGAAAGCCTGTCCTTTCTGCTCAATACGCATTGCAAGTTCTGCCACTTCATTAGCACTGAAAAAGGTTACCATATGTACACCTCGTAAATTAAAAACTTCCTGTGGAAATCGATTTATTTATGATCTATCTTTGGATAAATCCGCCAAATCTCTGCAAACAGATGGTCATTGATTTTTAATATTAACCAGAGTTCTCAAAAGCGCAACCGTAATAAGTTATATTTTTAGCGAACAACCTTTGCCATTTTTATCATTCAAGAATATAAAAAGATAATGGATTTCTTCTAAAAAAAATTGCACAAATATCTTTTAATCGACAAGCTGAACCTTGGTTAACGGGTAATTATTCAACCCAAACCGTCTTAAATAAATCTGCCAAAGGTGATAAAATGACTGATAATTTACAAGAAGATGTGGCACTGCAACATTTCGTGGAACAATCTCTGGACAAACTGGACCAGATTGAAAATGTACTCATTGAAATGGAAAAAAGTTCATCCCCTTCTGCGGCCTCTGTCGCACAGGTATACGGGATACTTGTCTCCCTCAAAGAAAGCGCATCACTGCTCGAGCTTACCAACATCAGTCGTGTTGCCGACGAGATAGGCAAAGTCCTTGATCAGATATTTAAAAATGAGATTGAACTTAGCAATGACCTGTTGAATATCATCATTGATTCGTTCGACAAACTTAATGAAATAGTCAGTAACGCCACCCTGAGTGACGATATCGATATCCGCATAATCACCCTGCCTCTTGAAATGTATTCCAAGCCCGTGACCAAAACAGAAGCAAGGGAACCGCAAAAGAAGGCAGAAACAGCTACACTTGCCCCGGAACCGGAGCCGGTCGCTGCACCGGAACCTGAACCCGAAGTAACGGCAGCTCCCGCTGAAGAAATTAAGGAACCCGAACTTCCGGAGACCGAGATTCCGCAAGCAAAACCCAAACCCGGCAAAAAGCTGAGCTCAGCAGCTTTTCGTAAAAAATACGGAATCAAAAAAGAAATAGACCTTGCCAGCAATTCCAACCCGCTGGGAGTATCAAAGGCCGTTTCTAACTCTATAGTAAATATGGCCAACAACTGTTCCGCCTTTGAGAACGGTTCGGCTGACAGCCTTAAATTCGGCCTTGCAAAACGGCATGATGTGCCTGAAGAGTGTGTGCTCGTGGCCGGAGGAGCCGTTGAGATTCTTGATCTGGCCCTGCGTTTAACGGCTATACCGGGTGTAGACCATGTACTCAGCTATGAATACGGCATGCCGGAATACAGCAGCGTCGCAGCCTTATGCGGTGTGGAACTTTTACGCCTGCCCAGAGGCCGCAACTATTCACCGCCCTTGGACCAGCTGGTAACGACAGCAAATGAAAACACAGCCGCAGTAATCATCACCAACCCGGACGAGCCATCCGGTTACGGACTTCCCGCTGAAGAACTTGCAACCATGTCCAACCTGCTGCCGAAGCGGACACTGCTCATTGTAGATGAAAGGTCTGTGGAATTTTCATGGCCTGAAGATGATTATTCAATGGTCAATTTTCTGGAAAAAGCACCCAATCTTGTTATCCTGCGCAGCTTCTCGTGGTCCTTCGGGCTTAGGGGGGTGCGGCTTGGATATGCACTAATGAACAGCGAACGAGCCAGAGAGTTTGAAGAATCCAGACTCCCTACTCCCATCAGCCCATTGAATATCGGTGCCGGGCTGGCAGCGCTCAACCACAACGAATTCTATTACTCTACCATAGCCCTGATAATCAGAGGCCGGGAACGCGTCCAAAAAGGGCTGGAAGAACTTGGTTGTACCGTATACCCCAGCCAGAGTAATTTCATCATGTTCAGTTCTCCTATTCCGGCAAAACAGCTGTGCGCAGAAATGTTAGACCATGGATTTAAATTAAGGAAACTGGATGATTTCGGACTACCGGATATGCTGACTGTTTCTATCGGCAACAATTCCCGCAATAGAATGTTTCTGGCAGCCATGAAAAACATTTTATAAACCCGGAGGATTCCATGTTGAAAAAAGTTCTTCTAAGCAACATCCTGCTACTCTTTCTGGCAGGCTGCTCAGGCCATACAACCAGCATGCAGGATGTCAGCTCCTTTTGCAGATCACTAGCCACGGAAGAATTGTGTGACACTCAGGATTCCATATGTGCTAAATACTCCGAAATCACACTTGCCCCATACAAATCCGCCAAGGAATGCCGTATGAGCTGCGAAAGTGTGCGTATGAAAATGAACTCACTCCCCGACAAGCAGGATTGCCTGCAACTGCTCCAGAGCGTAGAAGAGAAATGTAATGAGTTCTGCAACTCAAATTACGAATAATACTGTTTCATTTCTCACACATCTTGCAAGTCAGAACTCTCTGACGTAAAGACTAATCAAATATATAGGCAGTGCTTCAACAAAAGAAGCACTGCCTATGATTAATAGTTAAACAAACAAAAGGATTTTTTGCGCCATGCTGAAAAGGTTTACTGTCGGACAAAAAATATTCTGTAGTTTTATTGTTGTTTTCGCCCTTTTTGGGATTGTAAGCATGGAATCCATGCTTGCACTGCAAAAATCCTCTTCCGGCTTTACCGACTACCGCTTCTTTGCCAAGGATTCAAACCTGATAGGCAGAATTCAAGCCAATATACTGCAAGGTCGAACCCACGTTAAAGATTACATTATTACCGGCGACAAAAAATCCAGCCGCAAATACTTTGAAACTGCAAAAACGGTTTTCCCCCTGCTTGAACAGGCCGAAAAGGAACTTGTATCCAACGACAGGATTAGAATAATCAAAGAGATTAAGGCTCTGCTGACAGATTATGACGCCAGCTTTGCCGAAGTGGAAAAAGCTCAACTCTCACGAGACAATCAAGCAAACTCCATACTGGTCCCTGAAGGAGACCTTATGGAACAAAACTTCGAACGCATAATCAACAATCTCGGAAAATCTCAAAGCAATTCAGCTGCACTTTACCACTGTGCCAAAGGAGTCCGTCACCTGGTTCTCGCAAGGCTTTACACCACTAAATTTATTGAAAAAAGCCTAGATGCCCACCAAAAAAGGGCCTTAGAAGAAATGAATTTAGTCAACGATGAACTGATTAAACTTAGCTCTATTTTAAAAGGGCAGAACCAGATCTTGCTTAATGAGATTAAGGAAGCAAAAGAAAATTATTCCAAAAGCCTCATCGAACTTTTTTCACAAACAGCAACTCGTGACAGACTGATTAACACCGAGCTGGATGTAATCGGCCCTAAGATGGCAACGCTAATCGAACAGGCCAAATCATCAGTTATTTCAGATCAGGAAAAGCTAGGTCCCTCTCTGCAAGCCCGCAACAACAGAGCCATCATGAACACTTGGATCTTCGGCATTATCGCCTTTGTTCTCGGAGTTGGTGCAGTTGTGATTGTAGGTCGCAACATCACCCTTCCCTTGCGCAAAGTTGTTGAAGCTGCCTACCGAATTGCCGAAGGTGATATGAGCACAGGAATCAAAGGGACCGACCGTCAGGACGAACTCGGATCACTGGCCCGTGCTTTTAACAAAATGACCGAGTCACTTAACCAGATGGCCGAAGCCATGGAAAGGGTTGCTAACTCCGACCTTACTGTGGAAGCAAAACCCCGCTCCGAAAACGACACCATTGGTAAAGCTCTCGCGACCATGGTTGAAACCCTCAAAGGCGATAACCAGCAGATCCATGAAACCGTTCGTACTCTTTCATCTTCTTTGAGCCAGATTTCAGCTGCTTCTGCAGAATTGACAGCAAGTGCAGCGGAAACAGCAAGTGCTGTTGCTGAAACAAACGCCACAGTAGAAGAAGTAAAACAGACAGCTCACCTCTCAAATGAGAAATCCAGACAGGTTGCAGACGTAGCCCGCAAAGCAGTTCTTACCTCTCAGCAAGGTAAGAAGGCAGCGGAAGACGCATCTTCAGGAATGAAAGATATCCGCACCCAGATGGACACCATTGCCCAGTCCATCGTTAAACTTTCCGAACAGTCACAGCATATCGGTGACATTATTTATGTCGTGAACGATCTGGCAGATCAGTCCAATATTCTGGCTGTGAACGCCTCGATTGAAGCATCCAAGGCCGGTGAAGAAGGACGCGGATTCACCGTGGTTGCCCGTGAAATCAGAAACCTTTCTGATCAATCCAAACAATCAGTTGCCCAGATCCAGTCAATCCTTGCCGACATCCAGAAAGCCACCAGCTCTGCGGTTATGATTACCGAGCAAGGCGGAAAGGCTGTTGAAACAGGAGCAACGCTCTCCTCTCAGACAGGGGAAGCCATTCTCAACCTGAGCACAGTAATCAATCAGTCCGCCCAGTCCTCAGCCCAGATCGCGGCTTCAAGTCAGGAGCAGTTAGCCGGGCTTGATCAGGTGGCAGTGGCCCTAGGCTCTATCAAACAAGCCGGAGAACAGAACCTTGATAGCTCTCGCCAACTGGAAGAAGCTGTTAAAGATCTCGATCAACAGGCCCGCTCACTAAAAGAGATGATGGACAGATTCAAGCTCTAGCTAATCCACTACTCCATACGCAAAATAAATAGGCCCTCCTGACGATTTTCATCAGGAGGGCTTATCTTTTTACGAATTCATTCTTTCCCCTTTCTTTTCAAAAATTTCTTTTGAAAACCCTTATTTTGCGCTATTTTCAACTATCTCTAAAGACCTAAGTATATTCCCAATGAACACTTCAGGAGGTAAAGAATGAAAAAAATGATTATCAGGTCTTTGCTGGTCCTCATGGTACTCGGACTGGCAATGATCATTGTCAGCGGCTGTTCTAAAAAAGAAGAGAAAATCAAGATCGGATTCAACATCCCACTCACCGGGGATATCCCCAAAGTAGGTGAGGCCTCCAAGAACGCTGCTGAAATGCTTCTTGCTGACATAAACGGACAAGGCGGCCTTGAAGTTGGCGGCAAAAAAATCCCTCTCGAATTCTTTTATGAAGACAATGAATCCAAAGCAGAATCCGCTGTAAACGTTGCCCTGAAACTGATCGAGCAGGATGGCGTAGTCGCAATCATCGGCCCCAACTCCTCCAAGCAGGCAGTCCCCGCAGGTGGAACCTGTAATGACAACCGCACCCCCATGGTTTCACCTTGGTCCACCAACCCGGACACCACCAAAAATCGCCCCTGGGTTTTCCGCGCAGCATTCCTCGACCCCTTTCAGGGGCCTGTTGCAGTAAACTTCGCAACCAAACAGTTTAAGGCAAAAACCGCTGCAGTACTCTTTGATATCTCCAACGATTATTCCAAGGGACTCGCTGAAATTTTCAAGGAAGTATTTAAAAAGAAAAATGGATCTAAAGCCATTGTTGCTTTTGAATCACACGGTACCAAAGATCAGGATTTCTCAGCCCAGCTGACCAAAATCATCAACTCCAATCCTGATTTCATCTTTGTTCCCGATAACTACAATCAGGTTGCCCTCATTGTTAAACAGGCTCGTGACCTTGGCTACAAAGGCCCCTTCATGGGTTCAGATGCATGGGGTTCCGCAGAACTGATGAAACTTTGCGGTGACGACTGTAAAGGCCAGTTCTTCTCCACCCACTACGCCGCAGCCGGTGCTAAAGGAGCAACCAAGGAATTCATCGATCGCTATGAAGCAAAATACGGTGAAACTCCTGACGATGTAGCAGCCCTCACTTGGGATGCCACCCGCCTTGTGCTTCAGGCCATTCAGGATGCCGGTTCCTATAGTTCCGACTTGAAAGCTGAACGCAAAGCTATTCGTGATGCCTTGAGCTCCATCAGGGAATTCGCAGGTATCACCGGTTCCATGAAATTTGACAGCCAGGGCGATCCCATCAAATGCGCCGTTGTTGTACGCATTGACGAAAACGGTAACTTTGTATTCGCCGAATCCGTCTGCCCCTAGTTCATTGAAGTAATCTCAGACGGCGAACCTGATTCGCCGTCTGAGAAAAAACTCCCTGCAACTGCCTAGAAGACAAAAGAGGAAAGACGGAAAGTGGATATCCTCATCCAGAACCTGCTCAATGCCCTGCAATGGGGCAGCTTTTATGCTCTCATTGCGCTGGGCTACACCCTTGTTTACGGTGTCCTGCTCCTGATCAACTTTGCCCACGGCGATATTTTCATGGTCGGAGCTTACATCGCCTTTTTCGTTGCCACCGCCCTGCTCGGCTTTTTGGACTTTGCTCCGTGGATGGTGCTGGCTCTAACCGTTCCACTGACCATGATCCTAACCGCCGGGGTGGGGGTAACTCTCGAACGCATTGCCTACCGTCCTTTAAGACGAAAAGGGGCACATCGGCTTTATGTGGTCATCACTGCACTTATGTGCGGCCTGATTCTAGAAAACGGCAACCTTGCCCTGCTGGGTGCCAGCCGCAAAAAATTTCCGGAACTGCTAGACAAAGTTGTCTACACTTTCGGCAATGTCTCGGTAACCAACCTGAAAATTATTGTCATCTTTGCTGCCATTGCCGTCTTCCTGCTCTTGCAGTTCATCGTAACCAAGACAAAAATCGGCATGGCCATGCGCGGCATTTCCTACGATAAATTTGCCATCCCGCTCATGGGCATCCCCATCGACAACGTAATCGTATTCACCTTTGTGCTAGGCTCAGGAATGGCCGGACTTGCAGGACTGCTCTTTGCCATGTCCTACCCTATCCTTGAACCGTACATGGGTGCTCTCATCGGCTGGAAAGCCTTTATCGCTGCGGTTGTAGGCGGAATCGGAGATATTCGCGGGGCCTTTATCGGCGGCTTCCTGCTCGGCTTCATCGAAGTCGGGGTTGTTGCCATATTCCCCTCAACTTTCCGTGACCTGTTCGCCTTTTCCATACTGCTTATCATCCTCTGGATGAAGCCCACCGGAATTTTCGGCGTTGCCAAGACAACTAAGATTTAAGGCGGACACAGAATGCAGAAGTACAGTTTCAATATCGGAATCTGGGCCATGGCTGCCATTGTTGTAGCCCTCTCCCAATTCGGCGCGCTTGACCTCTACATCCAGTCGGTAATCATGTTCATCGGCATCAACATTATCCTTTCATCCAGCTTGAATGTTGTGAACGGATATATGGGAGAATTCTCCTGCGGTCATGCCGGGTTTATGTGTATCGGAGCCTATGTATCCTCTGTCCTGAGTGTAATGTTTTTCGCTCAGGACAAAATATTCGGCGCTCCCATACTACCTCCGGAACTTGCCCCGCTGGGATTCCCGATTGTAGTCATAATCTCAGGACTCGTTTCTGCTGTGGCAGGGCTGATTGTAGCCGTCCCCTCCTTCAAAACACGGGGCGACTATCTGGCTATCATCACCATTGCTGCAAACTACATGGTCATATCCGCCATTGAGAACATGGACATCATCGGCGGACCTCGCGGATTCATGGGCATGAAACGGGTGGTCAACGCCATGGAAGATGTAATCGACATACCGTGGATGATGATCTGGGTGATCCTAGGGACTTTTATGTCCATCTGGATGATCCGTCGCTTTGTATCATCCACCTACGGCAAAGGCATCATGTCCATTTGTCAGGATGAAGTTGCCGCCGAAATCATGAGTGTTGATACCAACAAAATGAAAATGGCTGCTTTCATGCTGTCCTCCGGCCTTGCCGGGGTAGCGGGGGCACTCTTCGCTCATGTGCTCGGTTATGTAAACCCGCAATCCTTCAACATCATGAAATCCACAGAATGCCTTGTAATGGTCTACCTAGGCGGTATGGGCTCACTTGGAGGATCAATACTTTCGGCCATATTCTTCACGGTAATGCTCGAACTGCTGCGTTTTATCATCCCGGCCCTCGACACTGGAATGCATTTCCTGAACCTGCTCCCGGACACCTACCATCTCAGTCAGGTCTGGAAATGGGTACTCATCCCGCTGACCCTGATTCTGCTCATGCAATTCAGGCCCGAGGGAATTATGGGTAACAAGGAACTGCCCGACCTGTTCCCGCGGCTTAAGAAATTCTACAAATTCAAGTAGTCAACACCGCGAGAAAAGGAGAAAAAATGTCACTATTAAGTATAGATGGACTTACCCAGAGGTTCGGGGGACTGCAGGCCGTATCCGATTTTAATATTGAGCTTGAAGAAGGTTCCCTCACCGGATTGATCGGCCCGAATGGGGCAGGGAAAACCACCATATTCAACCTCATATCAGGATTTTATCAACCAACGGAAGGAACAATAACCCTCGCAGGGAGGCCTACCCGCGGGCTCAAACCGCATCAGGTAACAGCTCAGGGCGTGGCTCGTACTTTCCAGAATGTTCGCTTGTGGCATGACATGACCGTCATGGACAACATCCGCATCGCCCAGCATTATCGCATGGGCTACGGCTTTTTCGATGCCATCATGCGCACGAAAAATTATTACCTGCGGGAAAAGAAAATCGAGCGCATATCCACCGAACTGCTCGAATTCATGGACCTCAAGCAATATGCCGAGGAACTGCCCACAAACCTGCCCTACGGATTACAGCGGCGGGTTGAAATAGCCCGGGCTATGTCCATTCAGCCCAAGCTGCTGCTCCTTGATGAACCCGCAGCAGGACTCAACTCTTCTGACGTTGAAGGTCTGATCAAGCTCATCAAGTGGATTCACGATGAATTCGACATCACCATCCTCATGATCGAGCATCAGATGAAGGTTGTTATGACACTTTGTAAGTGGATTAAATGCATTGATTTCGGCGCAACCATCGCCGAAGGAACACCAGAAGATATCCAGTCCAGCGAGACTGTTATCAAAGCTTATCTGGGAGATGATTCAATCTGATGACTACTCTACTTGAAATCAAAGATCTCCACGTGAAATACGGTAATATTGAAGCCCTGCACGGTATTTCATTCAATGTTAACGAAGGGGAAATCGTCACCCTGATCGGCGCTAACGGAGCAGGTAAAACGACCACCCTGCTTTCCATCAGCCGCCTTCCCCCGCCAGAAGCACCCAAAGTCATTTCGGGTGACATCTCATGGAAAGGTGACTCGATACTCGACATGCCGCCGCACAAGGTTATTTCAGACCTGCACTTGGCTCTTGTACCGGAAGGAAGGCACATTTTCGGCAATCTAACCGTGGAAGAGAACCTCAAGCTGGCAACCTATGCCCGCAAGGATTCCATCAAGGATGTTCATGGTGATTACGACCGCGTATTCGCCCTTTTTCCGCGTCTTGCCGAACGCAGAAAGCAACGCAGTGAATCCCTTTCCGGCGGAGAACAGCAAATGCTGGCCGTGGGGCGTGCTCTCATGTCCAAATGCAACTTCATAATGCTCGATGAGCCTTCAATGGGCCTTGCGCCACTGCTCATGTACGACATGTTCCGCACCCTCAAGGAACTGAATGAACAAGGACTCACAATTCTCTTAATCGAACAGAACGCAAACCTCGCGCTCAAGTTCGCCCATCGTGGTTACGTGCTTGATACCGGGGAAATTGTAGCTCAAGGTTCGTCTGCACAGCTTATGGATGACCCTGAAGTGAAGAAGGCATATCTGGGGGGATAAAGATGCCTCCGGCAGCCCCTTCGGGGAGACCAAAGAAACTTTCGAAAAAGGTGTCTCTGGACTCTTCAAAAACTTTTAGTTTGGCTCCGCCGCTTTGATTTATCAAAATTAATCAATTAAAACGGCTGGTTTGACGAGAAATCAAACCAGCCGTTTTTTTTAGGATATATTTGTTGAAAATTTAGTTCGCGCGACCTTTTGCCGTTGCGTGTTCGATATTAATTTTAATCACCCGAGTCTTGTCCATATCATTATGAATGTACTTTTCGCCTGCGGGAATATGATCCGGGGAAAGCCTGTGCACCAGTGCGAGCAAAGCTTCTTTCTTCTCTTCCCCGGAAACCTCTTCAGCCTTACCGAAAACGACAACTGATTTGAACTTGATGCTGAATTTAGACGGCACCAGTTCAGCATCAACATAGACGCAAAACGAGACTTTGGAATTAAAAGCGATGTTGTCCAGCTTATGTCCGGTCAATGCACAATGAAAATAAATCGCTCCGTTGTGGTAAACATAATTAAGCGGGGTGGCATAAGGGTGGCCATCTTCACCGCAAGTAGCCAGTACACCCTCTTCTCCGGCTTTAAGAATTTCTTCAACAGACCCTGCGGGCAATGTTTTTTTGGTATTCTGAATTTCTCTGAACATAATATTTCTCCGATTTAAACTTATGCCCAGATAATTACTTCAGAAGCCAGCCAACATAAAGACACAATTTCCACTAATTTTATAGTGGCAGAAAAAAGAAAGCCCCTGAAAAAACAGGGGCCAAAATATTATAACTATTTATTGCGTCCACCAACTCGGACAAATTCGCCGGGAGGACCAAGCCGGATATCAAAGACCACTGCCGCTCCACGTAGAACCAGAGTCGCCATAAATCCCGATGCCATGGCAACTTCGGGCTGAACATGCAAAGTCATCATACCCACGTTGACAAACGCCCCGGCAAGAGCTGCCACGGCGTAAAGCTCGCCGCAAAGAATCATGGGCCTATTTCCGGTCAGTAAATCGCGTATTACCCCGCCACCGGTTGCTGTCATGACTCCCATGAACACAGCAACTGTCCACGGCACCTGAGACTGCAAAAACGCGACAGTACTTCCGGTAACTGCAAAGGCACTTAATCCGAGAGCGTCAAACCATGCAGTAGCCTTATAGCGGTCTTTAATTTCAAGACGGCAAAAATAAGTTAGCAATGTAGCCATTATGCACAGGTACAACTCCACAGGCTCATGAGTCCACCAGACAGGATGATCCAGCAAAACATCACGCAAAGAGCCTCCGCCGAGCCCTGTGATGGTTCCGATCAACACATAGCCGACGATATCCATCCTGCGTCTTCCAGCCGCCAAAGCGCCACTGACTGCGAATACAATATCGCCGAAATACATAAATCCGTTGATTGCGGACTGAACCATTTCACCGTTCAAAACACTCATATCCAACCTCGAAAGCAGATAGACTGCATTTATTTTTTAAATGCTCACTTTTACTAAAAGCGAAATCGAGCCTGAAATAATTTCTGATTCAACAGTTGTAAAGTCGTTTTTTTATAATTTCGAAATTTTTAAATATATTTTTTAAAAAGGCCCTCAATTTCAAATAGTTCACGCCTACTACTTTGACTTGCCTGCCAAGAGCAGGCTTGTTAAAAGAATTCCCTTTTTTTGGAACAAATTTTATTTTTATATCGAGATAAACAATGACATCATCAAGAGAATCTAC